>CANFLZ010000007.1 GCA_947448135.1 Flavobacteriales bacterium | reverse complement strand
TAGAAAAACCTGAAAATCTTTCCGAAGTATTGATGTTGCTCGGTGAAATACGCTATCGTTTTCATGACGAAGAAGGCGCTTGTGAATACTGGCGTGAGTCTTCTAATTATGGCAGTGAAGAGGCCAAAAGTTCTTACCAAAAAGTTTGCGTCGATAAAAAAGGAAACCCCAAGTTTATCAAAAAGAGTTTTATCTCCTTCTAATCATTTCCACTCCAACTGCTGACTCCAATTGGCCCGAACAACAATCGGTGTAGGGAAAACGTGAACTTTTTCCGCATCCCAATCATGCTGCCAATCCACACCATCCCATTGACCGAAATTTCTATTTTCCTCGATTACTCGCAACGTATAGGTCCCTGGAATCAAAGTAATTCCTTTGTTTTTTAAAACAACTGGATCAACTGTAGTCAATTTCCCTTGCTCATCCTCCAACAACCAAAGCTGTTGATTGCCCAACTCTGATTTTATCTGTACATCCCCCACTTCCTCTTGTCCCAAAACCTGAATTGTAAACTGCACTGTATCCACCAACCAAAGATTATCCCCGTAGTAAAAACTCTTGGGCAACAATTGCAAGGTATATTTTCCAGAGACCAACGATTCTGAGGATATAACAGCCGATCCCGACTCCAATCGAACATCCAACTTCTGGACTTGCTTTTCCTTCTCCAAAACCCAACGCTTGGTGTCCAATCCACTCGTCTGAATGGGCATCGGAATTATAAGCTGTCTTCCTTGAATAACCTTGAATTCACGTTTTTTTCCAAAAGATGGATTGTACTTCCAACGCTCTGCAAAAACAGGAACGGAAATAGAATCTTGCTTGCCATCGGGCATGGAAAATTTCACTGGGTGAAATTGATTATCCACTTCACCCAACCAACGAATAACAAGGCTATCTGAAGAGGGTAACCATTTCCAAGAAGAATCAGAAGGTGAAAGCTGAGGAAGAGGCAAGCGATGGTCCCATGACCAAGACGCCCAACCAGAAGAATCTGTATATACCTCAACCAAAAAAGCCTTTGCGGGGGCATTCAATGAAAGTGATAATTTCAAATCACTGGCTTCGCGGCTCACATCCTCCAGTACACGTCGCGCATCCAACCACTCTCCTTCCTCCCATCGACCACTCTTGTTGGCATCATCAAAGGCCAATAGATAAAAGCTCAACGCAGGCAAACATTGAAAAACAAATTTCCCATTTTTATCTGATTTCACTTGATAACGAGGGGCGTTGTCTTGGTCAATTGTAAATGGATTTGAAAGCAATTGCACCACCGCATTGGCCATTGGCTTTTGGGTCCAAGCGTCCAGCACCTCACCCGACAAAGTCAAAGAATCCAACACATTTCCTGTGCTCCAAACCCTCGTTAAAGCAATGGGATTAGCCTCCGTGATATCGACAATCGCATTTCCAAAGTTGACTTGATAGGTTGTGTTTTTTGCCAATGTATCATTCCACGAAACAATGACCTTTTTCCCCTTTGCAATGACACTAATCGGAAATTTTAAAGGCGGAGAGATCGTCACTTGATTGGCCACATCATTAACACTGACATACTCATCCATCAACAACTCAAAGCCATTGCCATTCCAATTTAGTGTGCTGTCCGGAAGCGTGGAACTCAACAACATCGGAGGTGTAACATCTTTTGAGCCACCCTCCACAATTTTTATTTGGGCACAACCCCACAACAATATCGAAATAATCAATAGCCCGAGAATCCTCATGCCCCAAATTTACGTTCAATCACACTGACTATCTGACTCATTCCTCGAATATCCTCTTCATCAAAATCATTCAGAAAAACACTATCAATATCCAACACGCCCAACACCACGCCGTTGCGGGTAACTGGCAAAACCAATTCTGATTGACTCAGCGCGCTGCAAGCAATGTGACCTGGAAATTCATTTACATTGGGAACACATTGTATTTCATTTTTTTCCCAACAAGTTCCACAAACCCCTCGTCCTTTGGCTATTCTCGTGCATGCCACAGGACCTTGAAATGGTCCCAATACAAGCTCATTTTCCTTTACCCAATAAAAGCCCACCCAATGAAAATCAAAAGAATGAAAAATCAAAGCGGCTGCATTGGCCAGGTTGGCCGTTAAGTCTGTTTCGCTTTCTAAAATTGCACCAAGCGCCTGGGTCAACATTTGATACCGCTCCGCCTTAGGCAATGAATGGTCAATGATTGAATTGGTTTCCATAATCCCCAAAAATACGTAGTGACATTCATTTTTTTCTCTCAATTTTTGACTAAAATAAAACATGAATGTTCTACCTTTCTCTATTCAATTTTATAAAATATGTACAACCCACAACCCACAACTTCTTTTACTTCTATTAGGAGCTATTGTCTGGATAATGACCGCTTATTGTTCGGAAGGTTATTTGCAAGCGGATGAGCATTACCAAATCATCGAATCGGCCCAATACTTCTTGCAAAAAACAAGCGTGGTCAATTTACCATGGGAGTTCCATGAAAAAATAAGATCCACCTTTCTCCCGGCTATCGCGGCATTGGTTATTTCTATTTCAAACCATCTCGGTATTGAAAGCCCATTTCAAATTGCTTTTATTCTTCGCCTATTGACCGGTGCTTTGGTATTTAGAATCTTATATGTGTGGACCAACAAGTTCTCGAATTCTAAAAAATATTTGGCCATTCTATTGGCTTTGCTTTTGTGTTTCATTCCATATCTCGGCGTGCGATTTTCATCTGAAACTTGGTCTGGATTATTCCTTTTTTGGGCCTGGTTAAGCTTTGAAAAAAATTCAAGCCAAAGACAACTACTGTATGTCGGTGCATTGATAGGAATAGCATTCCTGTGTCGATTTCAAATATTAATTTTAGTGGCCATTTGGTTGCTACACCTTGTATTCATTCACAAAATGGCACTTCCAAAAATTCTGAGCTTTGTATGCGGTTTTATCACAATCGTATTGCTGGGCATAATATTGGACGCATATCTTTATCATGAATGGACAATAAGCGCATGGAATTATTCCATGTCCTTTTTCTACCCTCAAAACCCCTCTGCTTTCTCTGCAAACTCGTGGGATTTTTATCTCCAATTTTTTATTCCAAAGCACGCATTTATTTTACCTGAAATCATACTTATCGCCACATTGTTTTATATAGGCAAACACCCAAAAAATATTTTATCCTGGTGGATTATTGCATTCGTCACGTTTCATCAGATTGTGCCTCACAAAGAATTTCGATTTTTGATCCCATTGGTATTTTTTCTACCCGAAGTATTGTCTCATTTCTTTACGTTTTTGAAGGAAAAATGTAATCCGCGTATCTATGCTTTTTTAGCAGTTGTACTCATGGGAATCAATGTGTATGCAATACCCTTTTTCTGCCTGAGGCCTGCGGGATTGGGCAGAATTTCCAGCATTCATTGGCTGTATGATCAACATTTCGAAAAACCATTAAAAATTACTTGTACTTGCTTTTCAAATCCGCTCAATCCATGGGGCGGCCATGGGAATAGCTTTTACAATGTATTACAAGCAAACTTCACGGAAATAGCCAATGTTGGGACATTACAGCACTGTATTGCCAAAGATTCCGTTGAGATCTTGATTATAAGAAATGCCGAATGGAAAGACAAAATCATTCAGGAACAACTCATTTCACATGGATTCAGCCCCATCTACTTCAGTGTTCCAAAATGGGTCATGAGTGGTAATCGACACTTAAATTGGTTGGACAACAACCAAGCTTTGGTCCTCTTGCAACACAAATAAAAGTCATCTCCGTGTTTGAGTGTTGGAGACTTATATTTGCATACATATCAAAGAATAATTGTACATGCAAAATTTTGCCTCTCGTCACATAGGTCCACGCGATCATGAAGTGGATCAAATGTTAAAGACTATCGGTGTTGATTCTATCGATACATTGATTAACCAAACCGTTCCTTCTGCTATTCGCTTGCAGAAACCTTTGGATATCTTGCCTGCAATGTCTGAGGCAGAATATTTGAAACACGTTGGTGAATTGGGAAAACTCAATCAAGTGCGTAAAAATTATATTGGGTTGGGTTATTTCGAAACGCACACACCAACCGTTATCCTCCGAAACGTACTGGAAAATCCAGGATGGTATACGGCCTACACGCCTTACCAAGCAGAGATTGCGCAAGGTCGTCTTGAGGCATTGTTGAATTTCCAAACTTTGGTTACTGATTTAACAGGCCTTCCCATCGCTAATGCCAGTTTGCTTGATGAGTCAACATCTGCTGCCGAAGCGATGATCATGTTCTTCCATTCTCGCTCTCGCGAAAAAGAACAAAACAATGCAAACCTATTTTTTGTAGACAACGAAATTTATCCGCAAACCCTTTCTGTATTGAAAGGACGCGCTGAGCGCTTGGGAATTGAAATCGTATTAGGTGATTTCCATACAGCCACATTAGACGCTCAATATTTTGGTGCGTTGATTCAATACCCGAACAACTCTGGCGAAGTGCACGATTACAAAGCTTTTGCCGATGCAGCGCATGCCAACGGTTGTTTTGTTGCGGTTGCCTCAGATATGATGGCGTTGACTTTAATTACACCTCCAGGAGAATGGGGTGCCGACGTTTGTTTCGGTAACTCTCAACGCTTTGGTGTACCCATGGGATTTGGCGGACCACATGCTGCCTTCTTCTGCGCGACAGAAGAGTTTAAACGCAACATGCCAGGCAGAATCATTGGTGTATCCAAAGATCGTCATGGAAACTTGGGGCTTCGCATGAGTTTGCAAACCCGTGAGCAGCATATCCGTCGTGAAAAGGCTACCTCCAATATTTGTACTGCTCAAGCATTGTTGGCTGTGATGGCCTCCATGTATGCAGTATATCACGGACCAAAAGGAATTCAAGCCATTGCACAAGATATTCACAGCAAAGCAACTTCATTGGCACATTCTGCTAAGTTGGCAGGTGCTAATGTTGTATCCAATGCCTATTTCGATACGGTCAAGTTTGCTGTAAACGAAGCCGAAGTTGCAACACGTTGCAACGAAAAAAATATCAATGTTCGCTTCTGGAACAATGGACACGTTTCTGTCTCTATTGGTGAAAACACTTCTGAGCAAGACATTGCGGATTTGGTGTATGTGATTACTGGAAAAAACAATGCTGTTAGCAAAGGAGAAAACGTGTTGAGCTATTTCGCTCGTCAATCATCTTTCATGACGCATCCGGTTTTCAACCAATACCACAGCGAAACGGAGATGTTGCGTTACATGAAAAAGTTGGAGAACAAAGACTTGAGTTTGGCGCATGCCATGATTGCTTTGGGATCTTGTACGATGAAGTTAAACGCAACTTCTGAGATGATTCCAGTGACCATGCCTGAGTTTGCCAACATGCATCCATATGCGCCGGTGACCCAAACTTTAGGTTACCAAAAAATGATTGAAACTTTGCACGATGACTTGTGTCAATGCACTGGATTTGCAGGTGTTTCGTTGCAACCCAACAGTGGCGCGCAAGGAGAATTGGCGGGTTTGTTGGTGATCATGGCTTACCACAAAAGCCGCGGAGATCATCATAGAAACATCTGTTTGATTCCTTCATCCGCACACGGAACCAATCCGGCTTCTGCGGTCATGGCGGGTTTCAAGGTAGTAGTGGTAAAATGTGATGAAAATGGAAACGTTGATGTTGCCGATTTAAAAGCAAGAGCTGTTGAACACAAAGACAACTTGGCGGCATTGATGGTTACTTATCCATCTACGCATGGCGTATTTGAAGAAAGCATCCGAGAAATTACTTCCATCGTTCATGAAAACGGTGGTCAGGTATACATGGATGGAGCCAATATGAACGCCCAAGTAGGATTAACCAACCCTGGAAATATTGGCGCCGATGTTTGTCATTTAAACCTACACAAAACTTTCGCTATTCCTCACGGAGGAGGCGGTCCTGGCATGGGTCCAATCGGCGTTGCAGCCCACTTGGTGCCTTTCTTACCTGGCAATCCTTTGGTGAAAACTGGAGGTGATCAAGCCATTGAATCTGTTTCTGCTGCACCATTTGGAAGTGCCCTGATCCTATTGATTTCTTACGGTTACATCAAAATGTTGGGCGGTCAAGGTGTTACGGACGCAACAAAATATGCCATCCTGAATGCCAACTACATGAAGGCTTTATTGGAAAAACATTATCCCGTATTGTACAAAGGAACCCACGGACATGTGGCCCATGAAATGATCTTGGATTGTCGTTCTTTCAAAGCAGCTGGTGTTGAAGTAGAAGACATTGCGAAACGTTTGATGGATTACGGTTTCCATGCTCCTACGGTTTCTTTCCCAGTAGCAGGTACTGTTATGATTGAGCCAACAGAATCTGAACCTTTCAATGAAATGAATCGTTTTTGCGAGGCGATGATTGCCATTCGAAAAGAAATTGAAGAAATTGAAAATGGTACCGCTGACAAAGCAGACAATGTTTTGAAAATGGCGCCGCATACAGCACTTGAAGTTTCTGGTGATGAATGGAATCATGCATACCCAAGAAGCAAGGCTGCTTATCCAGTAGAAGGTTTAAGAGACAACAAATTCTGGACTTCAGTGGGTCGCGTAGACAACGCTTATGGAGACAGAAACTTAGTTTGTACTTGCCCTCCAATGGAAAGCTACGCCAACGCGTAATTTCTTTATGAAGCATCAACATCAAAGGGAAATTGTTGTGGTTTATACCAAACAGTTTCCCTTTGGTTTTAAAGAGGCTTATATACTCGATGAATTAAACGCGCTCAACGAAGCGTTTGATGAGGTCTATTTTCTTCCTTACGCAGAATTCAACTTTCAACCTTCCGATTTGAGGATTGCGCTGAATGAGCAATTTCAAGTTGTTCCTTTCCTGAATCAAAGGGAAACACGGAGTTGGAGCGATAAATTTCGCGCTTGTCTCTCGATACTTTCTATTCTTTTTAATGAGTGTTTTTTCTCAAGAGAGAAAATGAAATCAATTGCTCGATTGAAGCAGAATTTTCTTCGTTTGTACCATTACTCTTCCATATCAGAAAAACTGAAAATTTGGCTTTCCACCAAAGATGGTAATATCACACATTATCATTATTGGATGCACGATGGGGTAATGATTGAAAAAATGGCTAGAGGGGCAAAATCGGGACGTCGCATTGCGCGAGCGCACTCGATAGATTGCTATCACAAGGATTGGCCTTTGCTAGGGTATGCGCCCTACGAAAAACAAAAATTGGCCTATCTCGATCAGGTCTACAGTGTTTCCAAACATGGTGAGATCTATTTGAAAAAGACATTTCCACATTGGACCTATAAATTTCAATATCAACCCTTGGGGATTCCGGTCATTCCGCATCCTATCCGTTCAAATCCACAGCCCATCATCCTCACCATTGCTTTCATGGGTAAAGTCAAAAACATGGATCGAATGGTGGATTTGATGCAAGTGCTCAAAAATGATTTTAAATGGATACACATTGGATCCGGGGTAGAGAAAATTCAAAGGGATGTCGAGGCAAGATGCCAATCGCTTGGTATTCCCTTCCAAACACTTGGATATTTGACGAAAGAAGAAATTTTTGAATTTCTAGAGAACAATTCGGTCGCCTTTTTTGCCAACACGAGTATTTGGGAGGGTGTCCCTGTAAGCCTCATGGAAGCAGGCATGTTCGGCATTCCTTTTATCGTTTCGGACATCCCTGGAAATTTAGAAATTGTCAATAAAGACAATGGATTTGTTATTCCATTAAAAGGCGATTTATTGCCTTTTGCTGAGCAAATTAGAAGTAGCTACCAGGATAAAGAGAATTGGCAGAAACTGGCAAAGTCTGCACAATTGAAGATTTTAAAAGACTATAATGCGGAGATCAATCACCGATCTTTTTTCCAAAAAATAAAAGGATTACCGCTTAAATAAATTGTATTTTAAGATACAATAAATGGCTCTAAAACCATCCTTTGCGCCAATTTTCTTTCCTTCTTCATACGTTCTACCGTAATAAGAAATACCCACTTCATAGATTCTAATTTTTGGGATTCTTGAAATTTTAGCGGTTACTTCCGGTTCGAATCCAAATCGCTTTTCTTGAAGTTTCAATGATTGAATGGTCTCACGGCGAAAAACTTTGTAACACGTTTCCATATCCGTCAAATTCAAGTTGGTCATGGCATTCGACAAGAAAGTCAAGAATTTATTCCCGATAGTATGCCAGAAGAATAAAATACGATGAGGACGACCACCCATGAAACGACTACCATAAACAACATCTGCAAAACCATCAATGATCGGTTTTAAAAGTACATTGTACTCATTGGGATCATATTCCAAATCAGCATCCTGAATAATCACCACATCGCCAGTTGCACATTGAATACCGGTATGCAACGCGGCGCCCTTTCCTTGGTTCACCTCGTGCTTAAAATATTGGATATTCAAATCTGGATTTTGCGATTGATAGCGCAGAATAGCAGCTTCAGTATCATCCTTGGAGCAATCATTGACAATGATTACCTCTTTTTGAATGCCGTTGATCAATTGAACAGATTTGACTTTATCCAAGATCAAGTGGATGGTCTTCCCTTCATTGTATGCTGGAATGACAATAGATAGCTGTTGTATTGGAGATATTTCCATTTGTTTAATAAAGGGCAAATATAAGCACTGAGTTTCAGGATTTGTTTTGATATTCGCAGCATGAGTATTTTTAAAGAGCACTTGCTCCAAGCGCAAACTTTATTGAATCAAGTTGTCAATGATGAGAGCATCATTTCTGCCGTTGATTTGGCGACTGATGCAATGGTGAAATCACTCAAAAATGAGGGAACCATATTTTCATGTGGCAATGGTGGCAGCATGTGTGATGCCATGCATTTTGCAGAAGAATTATCGGGTCGCTATAGAGACAACCGTCCGGCTTATCGCGCGATGAGTATATCCGATCCTTCGCATATTTCGTGCGTAGGAAATGACTACGGTTACGATCAAATATTCTCGCGCTTCATTGAGGGGATGGGGCGTAAAGGAGATGTCCTATTGGGCATTACCACTAGCGGAAACTCAAAAAATGTTATCGAGGCAGCAAAGGCAGCCAAAGCCAAAGGAATGATTGTCGTAGGGCTTACAGGCAAAAATGGCGGACTAATGGCTGATTATTGCGATATAGAGGTTCGTATTCCTTGGTTTGAATATGCAGACCGCATTCAGGAAATTCACATCAAGATTATTCACGCCTTGATCAACGGTATAGAAATTGGAATGACAAAATAAAAGGGGCAAATGCCCCTTTTTTAATGAATCATCGCATTGATCATCTCCTGGTATTCATCCGGAGTAAATTTCAATCGCTCTTTTGTAAAATCAATATCGCCGAGACTGCTCATAGGAACCAAATGGATATGGGCATGTGGCACTTCCAATCCAATCACCGCCATTCCCACTCTTTTGCAATCAAATACAACTTCCATTTTATTGGCAATTCGCTTGGCAAATAACATCAATCCCAAATATTCCTCATCACTCAAATTCCACAACTTGTCCTCCTCTCTTTTGGGAATAACCAAAATATGTCCCTTGGCTACCGGCAAAATATCCAAAAATGCCAGATAGTTTTCATCCTCCGCTACTTTGTAGCAAGGAATCTCACCCGAAACTATTCTTGAAAAAATACTTGCCATGATTAACGCTCAATCGACAATATTTCAAAATCTATCAATCCCGCAGGAACTTGAACTTGGGCTGTATCTCCAACTTTTTTACCTAATAAACCCTTACCTATGGGAGAATCCACGCTGATCTTTTTTTCCGACAAATTCGCTTCGTTTTCTGCTACCAAAGTATATTCTACCTCAGCGTTGGTTTTCTTGTTTTTAATACGAACTCTGGAAAGAATATAAACCTTTGAGGTATCTACTTGAGACTCGTCTATCAAACGCGCATTGGCCACCAAGTCTTCCATCTTTGCGATACGCGCCTCCAAATGACCCTGTGCCTCTTTTGCAGCATCATATTCTGCATTTTCCGACAAGTCACCTTTATCTCTAGCTTCAGCGATTTGCTGGCTGATTTTTGGACGCTCATAGGTTTTCAATTGATGCAATTCATCTTTCAATTTCTTTAAACCTTCAGCGGTATAATATGCAATAGCCATAACTTGATTGTATTAGAAAAAAAAGAAACCCCTTTCGAGGTTTCTTCAACAAATTTAATAAATAATTTCAGGAATTACAACGTCAAATGCAATCCCAAACTGTGCACACCGTTAAATGGATTGGTGGTGCGGTAAGAATAATCGATTCCGATGATCGAAGCGTTGTTCATGGTGAACTGCAAAGAGGCTCCCGCAGTTGGACCCGTGAAAACTGTAGTACGATCAACTTTTGAATTCAAACCTTTTTCCCACTGGTATCCTGCGCGATAAAAGAACTTATTCTTTAAGTTGAACTCAAACCCCATTCCCCATTGGTCTTTGGTGAATGAATTTGAAGTATACTGCGCATTGGTTGTCAATTTTGTTTCTTCATTGAAGATGAAATCATAAGCAAAACCAACATTGACCAAAGATGGCAATTCATATTTCTCAGAACGTTGCTCAACAGTCAAAGAAGCTCCATTGGTTGGTATAGTAGCCGTAATAGACAAACCATCACCTTTATATCGCATGGGCGGTCCAACATTGCGCAATGTAATTCCGAAACGAATGTTGTCATTTTCTCCTGTCACGTAACGGATACCAGCATCAAAAGATACACCTTGTGAACGCACATTATAAATAGCTTCAGAAATCAATCTCACTGTCAATCCACCATAAATGCTGTTTGAAAATGCTTTTGCATACGACAATCCGATATTGGTGTAGTTGGGAGAAAAGGTTCCGATTCCACCTTCTGGCAAGTTCTCTTCAGTGATTGGAATATCCCCGAAGTTCATGTTGGTAACAGAAACGCCCAAGACTCCGGATTCACTAACACGTTGACCAAAACCAAATGCATTGATTTTAATCCCTGTGCCGACTAAATAATTGGTGTTGGTGAACAACAACTCTGTCTTATTGATAAAAGCCAAACCTGCAACGTTGTTGTATGACGCTTCAATTCCATTGATAGAAGCCATTGCAGAATAACCCATTCCTGAACTACGTGCCCAAGGATTGATTAATAGATGACCTGCTCCTGCAGATCCCGCACGGTCTGGGTTTCCAGCAAATGCCACAGTTGATGAAATCACTAAGGCAATAATCGCGATGATATTCTTTTTCATTTTTCTCTTTCGCTTTTCAATTAGAAATTATCCAAGTCTACTGGTCGCATTACACCGAACCATTTCAAGACTTTCTCTCCAGCTCCTGGAACTTCAATATGGATGATATAGGTACCCGAAGCAATAGGAATGTTCTTATTGTTTTTCAAGTCCCAATCAATACTGGTCAATGGATCTGCCTTTTTGAATTGACGGATTCTTGTTCCATTCATATCATAAATAGTTACAGTACACTCTTCAGGCAAATTGGTAATCTTGACACGATTGTCCAACTTGCTTGTCTCATACAAGCTGAAAGCATAGTATGGGTTAGGTACAACATTGATCATATCCAACGAATTGGTCAAAGCTGTGTTGCTATTCAAGATTGGAGCAATTCCTTTTGTACTGAAATGGTACAATGGTCTCCAAGCGTTTTGCGCTGAAGAGGCATCATTCACATCTCCACTGTTGTAACGGAACTTGTCATAATCTTTGGCCACACGCAAACGAATACGCAAAGTATTACCTCCTGGGATCAATCCATTTTCTGCGCTCTCCATGGTATAACCAGGAGCCAATGCCGCTGATCCAACCCAAGTACATGCTCTGAAAATCTTTTTCCAGTTGCTTGAACTCAAGCTTGTATTACTCAACTGATCATACAAGAATTGTCCGTTGTCATAGGCTGGACAAACACTTGTGCTGTTGTCTTCATTAGCAAAATTCTTGAAAACATAAATCCAATGTTGACCGGCAGCAACTTGACCAAATCCTTGTGGAGAAACCAAGTTAGAAGTTGGATTCCACAACATGTCGTTTCCATTTTCTCCAACCAACCAAGAATCTTCACCAAAAGCTAAATTCAAACGTTCGCCTGTTCCTAGGTCAATTGCGTAACCAGGGAACCAACCCATACCCCATGGTTGAGTACCATTGAAATCTCCTTCTGCTGCGTTATAACCTGCCTCTCCTGCTACTTTACCATTTTTGTCTACGGACAAGTGATGGCGCAATTTCATTTTGCTCGGCGTTCCATTGGCAATACCATCGACATCTTCCGCTAAACTATTGGCATTTTCTTCGAACACTGGAACCCGCGTCCATTTTGTTTTATCGGAAGTCATCACCACGTCTACGTTGTTCAATCCACGGATACTACTGCGACGTTCAGAATCAATCGTGTTGTTATCTCCTTTGATGTCATTAATTGTTGGTGCAACATTGTTGATCGTTACACCTGGAGTTGCTGGATCTCCATCTTGGTCAAAATTCAAGATTGAATAAGCTGCCAAGCAATAGGGACCCCAAGTTCCTCCAACTACACCTTCGTATTTCTCAGATGCATCAGTGAATGGTTCTGTGCCACTTCCTTGTTCAAAATCATCATACAATTGCTCAAACAATGCTGTTGCGTCTGTTCCTTCCGTTTTCACCGCCCCGGCACGAATCCAGTTTCCTTCAAAGAATCCTTCTTGATCGGCAAAACCTGCAAACCATGGTTTTGCAGCATTGCTGAACTCCATTGTTCCAGAAATAAACTCCGTATAATGTTTTACTGCTGTTCCATCAATCAAATATTGGTATTGACTCCAGTTAATTGACAATCCATAATCCAACAAGATGTCCTCACTTCCAACTTTGAAACTATGAGCTGAAGTCAATGTATCACCTGAGGTCAAGTTCACCAACTGCCAATACATACTATCCGCTGCAAATTCCCCTGCGGACGACGATTCCAATGACAACGCAAAGTCTGCCGCTGGCAAAGCCAATGGATCTACAACCTTTACATCTACTGGACCCATGCCTGGCAAGTAAGTGCACTCGCTAGAGGTAATGTTATTCAAGATATTGCTCTCAGATGCCGCGTCCAATTGCAATTCATTCAAACCATTTCCTTTTCCTTCAATTCTTGTCAATGTCACCCCGTCTCCGTATTGTGCATTCAAAATCGCTCCACCAAACGCTGGTTGGTTGTTGTGAGGAATAGCGGCAACAACAGGAATTTCACCTACTGCTCCTTTTCGAGAAGACAAAAACGCTTCATCCTGACCACTCTCTGCTCCCATGTCATATTGCAAGTAATTGTTGTATCCATAAGCCAATACCATGAAATAGTATGTCTTGTGATTGATCAATCGATTGTTTCCTTGCGCAAAGGCATCATTCTTCACTTGGAAACTTCTGTGAATTCCCTGATCGGCACCCTGCACTTTCAACTCAGGCACAATGAATCCAGAGATTGGATCACGTGTGAAGTTGACAATGTTGGTCACACCGTTTTCGATATCACACTGTGCAATCAATCTTGCTTTTGTAACATCTTCTAAGTCATTGGCCTTCACTTCTGCGCTAGCCAATTGATATACCAAGTACCCTTCAAACTTGTATGAACGAGCAACTGTATCCAATTGTGTTCCATCCGCCAATTCTTCAGGAATGCTAGGGTCGAAACCGCCTTGGTCAGGACCATAAGCTTCATTGTAATTGGTAGAAATTGGGTTGTTGTTGCTCAACATCAAGATGATCTCACGATCCAATTCGCGAACACTTACGTCTGGAGCGTCTGGACCAGAAACCAATTCAAAACAATTGTCAAACAACGCTTGTGCTTTGTCATCATATTGACGCAACAAACGTACACTTTCAAATGCATCTCCGCTTGTAGCGCGTGCCCATACAACACCCACAGTGATGTTGTTGTAATCTCCAGGCTCCAAAGTGAATGGCCCTGCAGATTGAATAAAACGACGGTCAGCTGCAATGTTACCACTGCTTACTTCAGACCACGGCTCTACTGGAACTCCATAAGTTCCCCAGCTTGCTGGGTCAGTATCATCCGGGAACATGTATTGAGCAGGAACTCCTGTCAACACACCTGCACCACTTACACCATTACCACCATACAACATTTCAGCACCATTCTTCCAAATACCACGCATGTAGTTGTAGAAGTGAATCGCAACAGATGGCTCACCATTGATTGGATTTTGGTTGTTGTTATAGTATACAAAACGACGCATTCCAAAACGCTCGTTGTCTGCTACACCGTCACCATAACCAATACCCAAACCACGGTAGGGAATTCCCAAAGAATCCGTAGCGTTGATGATATCTTCTGTCAACGGATTATCCAAATTGTCATTATCTTGATATGGACCTTCAAAAAAGTCAACACCTACTGCTGGAGGATTCAATCCATAACCCATAGAGGCTGTTGATGTTTGGTCATTGTTATCTCCATTGTAGGCATAACCCAAACCACGTCTTACGTCACAACCCACATAATCATCGGTTGGTGTACCCAAATCTGAGTCGACCCATGATCCGAAATAGGTATCTGTCAACGTTTGTGTTCCTTGATTGATCAAAACATAATTATAAAAAGTCATGTTGTTGATCTCATCATTTGAGTTGAAAGCAAAAGCTTGTGCACGAATCTCCATTCCGATTGGCTGACCTTGAGACTCTGTATGTGCATTTCCCTTATCGTTAAAAATCCAATAGAAAGTCTCATCGCCAAACAATGGAACGATATCCTCACGTTTGCGCGAAGCACAATTCACTTCTCTCAAGAAATCATACCAAGGATAGTCACCATTTTGCGGATTGTAAAATCCATCTTGGTCATAATCATAGAAAGGAGCCAAGTACAAATCTTGACCTTGTGCTGTATTTCCAATTGCAGGATAAGTATAGAAATAACCAGGAATTGAGTAATTCTCTTCACAATCACTTCCACCAGCTTGCATACAATCATAATATGCACGATGACGTTGTGCATCTTGGCGATAGGATACAAAGAATCTATCATATTGCTCACAAACCGCTTCGTTGACAGAGGCCGTTCCGTCATTGGTCAATGGTCCAGGCCAATAATCATTTCCATTTGCACGGAAAGTAATCGCAGACAATTTCAATTGTTGGTCAGGAGAACGACCGCCCAACCACAAAGCACCAGCATAAAGAGAAGAAACTCCACCTCCCTTTGGAACCTCATAAGCAGCACGGCTATTGGCACGGTCTGTCCACATGTTTCCTCCTGTTTCGATACGCGCCTTTACGTTGTTCCATTCCAAGTCACGCATTCCAGTTGCCGGTGAACAAGCCGCAGCTTTTACCAGACCTGAACTGCCTTGATTGTCGGATCCTACTCGCACAACATCTGATTTGTACGCCATTGATGTCAAAGACATCATGGCCATCATTACAATCAATATTGATTTCATATATCTCGTTTTCATGATTTCTTTCTCCTTAATTTTTAGAAGTCCAAACGAATTCCTAGGCGAATTTGACGTGGCGAACCCAAGTTGTAAGGGTTATTCACATACATTCCATAGTAATTGCGATAAGCGCTTGGTGAGTTTTGAGAATTAATTTGTGTTTGATATTGAGCCGAAGCCAAGAACCCGTCATCATTTGGAGTACCAGTGAAACGATACACGCCAGTGATGTTGCGCGTGTTCAACAAGTTGTTTACCCACAAATAGATATTCAAATTCGCTGCCTTTTTCTTACCATCAGCTTTACCAAATTCCAAAGGAATATTCTTGTCAATATTCATATCCATATTGAACTGCCATGGCAAACGTGCACCATTGATAGAACCTTCTGTTGTCGGAGAGATTTCACCTGTAATTGGCGTAGCAATTACCTGAGGCGTGTATGGTGTACCTGATCCTAAGTTGGCAATGAAGTTTACACCTGCATTGGCAAACACTTGACGATCAAACCAAACTGGACCATTGTAATCTGAACCCGAACCATAGTGGTAATCCACAGTGGTAACAATACGGTGACGTTGGTCAAAGTTCACTGGATTTACTGTTCTCAAGTTGGGCAAACCTGCGTTAATCAAGGCCAACTGAGTTTGTGTGGTAGATCCTGTTCCATCAGCAAATTGCAATGTGTAAGAACTCTTCATCCACAAGTTTCCGGTTGGACGCAAATCGTAAGACAACGTCAAACCTTTTACTGTTCCAAAGTCAATGTTATCAAAAGTCTTATACGAAGCAGGGTAAGCTCCTACGATCGAACGAATCTGAATCATATTACGCAACTCACGGTAGAAAGCCTCCACTTTCAAAGATGACGTTTTAGACAATACTTGTTGGAATCCCAAAGCATAATCCACTGTGCGCTCAGGCTTCAAGTTTGGATTGTTGATGATTGGGTTAGAAGCGTTAGCCAAATACAAGTAATCTGTTGGGTCAAAACGATTGCTTTCTGTTGGACGCTGAGTCAATACATCATAGTGAGCAAAGAACAAAGCTTCATCAGAAATTGGGAATGAGAAGGCAATACGAGGCATGAAGTTGACAACCGGTTGATACTCTTTAAACGCACTTGCCGTCAAATCAGCCTTTGGATCAACTTTCAAATATGGCTTCACAGTTCCGCCTGAAGCAACCGATGTAAATGGATCTGTTACCAAAGCTCCTGAAGCATTGTACCAAGTGTTACCATCACGGTAACCTGTGATAGAAGTAGGTTGATCAATATTGTCAACATAAACAACGAAGTTGTCTCCGATGTTTGATGGACGCGATGTATTGAATTTGCTATAATCAACCTCTGAAGCGGTATTTGCTTGGCTGATGACGTATGGATCAATTGGAACATATTGGTTGGCATCATAACGGTCGATACGCAAACCAACGTTGAAAATCAAATCATCAAACGCAAATTTATCCATCACATATCCTGAGATGTAAGTTGGTTCAAATGCTCCAATTCTTCTAGTGTTAAATTGCTTGCCATCTGCCAATGTATATTTCTCAGAGAAAAAGTCATTGATTGTTGGGCGATTGCCTTTCAAACGATTTCCGTATGGATCGTAACCATAATAAGAAACAAGACTATTTCCTTGGTTCAACAAATCGTCTGCACCAAACATCGAAATATTCATATCGTCTGGATTAATGTTGTCAACATTAATATAATCAGAACCATTCACGTCCAATCCTAAAGCATTGCGCAAATTGTAGTCAAATTCAAATTGATCGGATCCCACCAAAGCGCCATAGTTTTCATAAGTAACGCCATTGTTACTGAAGTATGAGGGATCATCCTTATTGATTTCAGAAATTTGGAAGTTAGCCAATTGACGAGCTCTCAACCACAAACCAACAGGTGCAACAGCATATCCTGCATCTTTACGTTGCTCAAATTCGAAACCAACTTGAATAGCATGGTTTCCAATGTCAGCAGAACCTGTTCCAGAAACACGGAACTGGCGATTGCTTGAAACACTGTAGTTGTTGCTTTGTCCACCAACATAATTCCATAAACCGTATGTATCTGTTGGAACCTGACCATTGATCAATCCATTGTTTCCTTGAATATTGGTCAATGAAGAATAAGGTGAGTCTCCAATTTGAGAAGCCTCGGTCGTAAACTCATTGGTTGCAGCATCAAAGAATCCATCATTCGTGATGTAAGGATCTGAACCATTCAACACCTCTGTAACACTACTGGGTGTATCAAACAAAGTAAAGAATTGATTGGTAATGGCCGCCAAATCAGGATTGTATTGGCTGGGTGTGAACGCAACATTCACATCCTGCCATCCGTTTTGTTGATAGTATCCTCCTTCGTTTGCCAATGAATAAGAGCGAGCGCGAGTTACATCAAAGTGTCCAACGTGACCATAACGGAAAAGCTTGTCTTTGTGTGTTGCGTCCTGACGCAAACGATATGTACTGCTGTAATCTACCAAAATTGAGTAGAATACATTTTTTAATGTTCCTGTCTCATTTTGTGAATTATTGAAACGTTGACTAAATTTCGCATATGCTCTCCAATCCCAATCTGTTGCTTGCTGATTGTTGGCTGTGTTCATCAACATATTGCTATAGTCAAAGTCATTTCCTTTTCTATAAGCAGCGGTTCCTCCAATTGTAAAGGTTGTGTTCTGATTGGCAGTAAAATCAATTTTACCAACCATATTAACCGTCTTGTTTCTCACATTCAAGCGGGTATCAATTTTCTCAAATTGATCTGACTGTAAAAAGTCTGCATTGTAAAGTGCTCCATTGACAGAACCATCAGCCTGTACGTTTTGGCGCAACGGATTTTGCAATATTGAACTCAAAGCGCTGTCTTTCATCTTGTATACTCCACCATAAGCTGGAGAATTATCGACGATGTCTGTATAGTTTCCTGAAACGAAGAATCCCAACAATGGCTTCTTGCTTTTTGTTCCGTCTGCATTTCTACGGAAAACAAGCGGCCCAGATAAAGAACCTTCAACCAAGTTATAGCCGTATTTGTCCAAGCCAATCACTTTATCACCTACTTGCATACCAGACGAAATCGCCTCAACACCTCCCGTGTAATTAGCAGAAGCGGAACGCAAAGAGATATTGATTACCCCCCCTGTTACGTCACCAATATTGGCTGGAACACCACCCGTGATAACAGAAACCTCTTCAATCGCCGATTTTGGAAGCGCTGATGATCCACGAACTTTGATACCATCGATATACACCCAAGTAGATCCAGTACGAGCACCACGGATAGAGATTCCTCCGCCTGTACCAGCGCTGCTAACACCTGCCACCGTTTGTGCCAATCCCAATGCATCACGAGAAGGCATACGCGCCAACTCCTCACGAGTAACGGTACCTCCTGATGCTCCACCGTCCTTATCAATCAAAGGAACTTTAAAGTCATTAATCTCCAAAGTCTTCATTTCAGCACCCGCAGACATTTCTGTATTCGCAAACTGAATTTTTCCAGCAGAAACAGGCACTCCTTTCAACTCTTGAGATTGATATCCAACAAAATTAAATTGAATATCATACGTTCCCGGATCGATCGGTTTAATGGTGTATTCACCATCAATATCCGTTTGACCTCCGGTAACCAAATTACCATTCAAGAAGACAATTACATTCACGAATGGCAATGGCTGCTTGTTATCTTTATCCGTTACCTTTCCTTTCAAAGTACCCGAGTTCTGGGCAAAAGCACTGGTCAAGGTCAACAAGATTCCTGCAAGCAATAGCGTAATCTTTTTCCGCATATCTGGATTGAATTAGTGTAAATTTTTCCTTAATTAAAGGGTGCTAAAATAACTAAAAACGATGTTTTTAACGCATCTTAACACGAACTATTTATGATTTATGATTTAAAACCCTGAATTCCAAACTTTTATTATTTAAAAACATGACTGGATTACTGTAGAAATCAACTCTTTTTTATCAATTCCCAAAACGGCTGCTTGTTGGGGAATAATGGAGGCTTCTGAAAATCCAGGAACTGTGTTCACCTCTATTACATGCGGCTCTCCATTTTGGATAATAAAATCGACACGAATCATCCCTGCGCACTTCAAATCTGAATAAATTTTAGCCGCCAAATTTCTAACCTTCAAACTCATCTCTTCATCCAAACGGGCAGGGGTAATTTCCTGTGAAGCTCCTTCATATTTCGCCTGATAATCAAAAAACTCATTTTCCGTAACAATCTCCGTCAAAGGCAAAGCTGTAATTTTTCCTTGATATTGAATCACACCACATGTCACCTCTGTTCCCTGAACAAAAGATTCCACCAAAGCCTGGTGATCTTCGTGCAATGCTTTTTCAATCGCTCCTGGCAACTCCGAAGCTTCTTTTACTTTGGATGTTCCAATCGAAGAGCCGCCATTATTGGGTTTTACAAAACAAGGCAAGCCCAAAAACGCAACCACCTCATCAACCTTAAATACTTCTCCACGGCGAATCATTTGGCTTTTTGCTACCGTATATCCCAAATTTCTAAGGGCGTCCGTAGTGGCCTTTTTATTAAACGTAACGGCCATATTCAGCACATCTCCTGTGGTACATGGAATGCCCATCAATTGAAAATATCCTTGAAGCAACCCATCCTCTCCTGGCGTGCCGTGCACAATCATAAAAACACCATCAAATTTTTGCTTGTTTCCTTGATGTGAAAAACTGAAATCGTTTTTATCGATTTCCACCTGTTCCTCCCCAACCATAGCAAACCATCTTTCCGGCACAATAACTACTTGCGTCGGTTCGTATAGATCACGATCAATATGCGTCATCACCATTTTAGCACTGCGCATAGAGACCTGCGCCTCTCCACTAAAACCTCCTGAAACTACAGCAATTCGCTTTTTTTCCATTTTCCAAAAATGAAAGTTTTTTTGGTGACCTAGCTAGGTATTTTCACTGAACATTAACGATGGATAGTGAATAGCGTATTATCTCTAAAAATCTGCATCTTTGTAGCATGAAATTTCCCCAACGCCTTTTGCGTTTTTTAATCGGAGTAGTCATCGGTTGCGCCATGGTCTGGATCATGTTTCCCAATTATGATTGGTTGGGATGGCTGCCCGGTAAACAAATTAGACAGTCCATCAGAGAGAAAAAATGGTCCATTTCCGATAACGCGAATTGTCAAGCCCGCTACTTCGCAATTGCTGAAAATGAATGGAAAGAGGTGCTCAACGATGGTTCTATCAATTTTGATAAAAGCCAAACCCAACAAACCAACAAAATCTATCAATTGGAAAACGACTTGGTCGCAGTGTCTGTTCAGTTATTCGATTCTACTCTTCAAGTTATTTCGATTGAAAGAAAAGGAATGGAAAATCAATCTCCTTGTAAATGATGAATCTCAAAGAGAACATACAAGCCAAAGCGCAAGCGCTGTTGCCCACATGGATAGCATTCAGAAGACATTTGCATCAAAATCCTGAATTATCTTTCCAAGAATTCAAAACCTCTGAATGGATTCAGTCCATTCTTGCTTCTCATCAAATTCCATTTGAGAGTGGTTGGGTAAAAACAGGAATCACCGCGACAATCGAAGGAAAAAATCCAAAGTCCCGATTCATCAGCCTTCGGGGAGATATGGACGCTTTGCCGATTTTAGAAAAAAACAATGTCGATTACAAAAGCAATGTAGATGGCGTCATGCACGCATGCGGGCATGACGTGCATACCACCTGTGTTCTTGGCGCAGCAATCGTTTTGAATGAACTAAAAAATGAATGGGAAGGTACCGTGCAGATTATTTTCCAACCCGGAGAGGAAATCTTACCCGGTGGTGCAAATGAAATGATCAAAGAAGGAATTTTCAATTCGTTTCATCCAGAAAAAATAATTGGACAACACGTTTATCCTGAATTACCCGCTGGAAAAATCGGAATGAAGTCTGGTTGGTACATGGCGAGTACTGATGAAATTTATATTGATGTAAAAGGCAAAGGGGGACATGGCGCAAAACCCAATCAATGCATAGACCCCATAGTTGCCTCAGCACAATTGATATTGGCCTTGCAACAGGTAGTGAGCCGTCATGCGGAGCCCAACACTCCTTCCGTATTAACCATTGGAAAAATCGTCGCCAATGGCGCCACCAACATCATTCCGGATTTGGCTCATTTGGAGGGAACTTTTAGAACTTTTGATGAGACCTGGCGATACCAAGCGCATGAATGGATCAGAAAAACCTGTCAGGGAATTGCAGAAGCAACAGGAACAACGATTGAAGTGGATATCAAAATCGGATATCCAGCATTATTCAACAACCCTGAAGTAACCCAACAAGCTTGGAATTTGGCGAAAGAATATTTGGGAGAAGAAAATGTAGTCGAATTGACATTAAGAACAACAGCCGAGGACTTCGCTTATTTCGCTCAAAAATATCCAAGTTGTTTCTATCGATTGGGAACCTCATCGGCAGACGGTTCTCAATTCAACGCGCCCGTTCACAACAACTGCTTTGACATTGATGAAAAGGCAATGATCACAGGTGTCGGCTTGATGGCTTATTTAGGAGCCAGAGGATAACGATCGGGTGTATTCGAATACCTCAAAGGCAAAAGAATGTTTTTCATCTGCCTCGTGCTGCATGATCAATTTTCCATTCCATTGACTCAAATCAACTTCTGGAAAAAAAGTATGGGCATCAGGAAATGAAGCGGCAATGTGTGTGATATACATCGTATCGACAAGGTTCATTTTTAAAGCCTCCGCATAAATTTGTCCGCCACCGATCACAAAAACTTCTTGTTGATCTTGGACTTTAGCAAACGCAATGGCATCATTTAAATTTTGAAATAAATGACAACCCGGAGCAACATATTCACTTTGATTCGAAACAACAATATTCAACCTGTTTTTAAATGGGCGATATTGCTCAGGGATACTCTCATAATTCTTGCGTCCCATGATGACAGGATGTCCCAAAGTTGTATCCTTAAAAAACCGCATATCCACTGGCAAATGCCACATGAGATCATTGTTCTTTCCAATTTCTCTATTTTGGCCCATGGCCACAATGATGGATACTTTTGTCATGGGATTAAACCGCTACTGGTGCTTTGATGTGTGGATGAGGGTCGTAATTTTCTAATGTAAAATCCTCGTATTTAAAATCAAAAATAGACTTTACATCTGGGTTGATTTTCATGGTAGGCAATGGCCTAAAATCACGTGTCAATTGGAGATTGGCTTGCTCAATATGGTTGCTATACAAATGCACATCTCCACCCGTCCAAACAAAATCACCTGGTTGCAATCCACAAACCTGAGCCATCATCATGGTCATCAAAGCGTATGACGCGATGTTAAATGGAACCCCCAAAAATGTATCAGCGCTGCGTTGGTACAACTGACAACTTAACTTTCCCTCTGCAACATAAAATTGAAAAAGACAATGACATGGGGGCAATGCCATTTGATCTATAAACGAAGGATTCCATGCAGAAACAATGTGTCTTCTACCATCCGGATTCTTGGTCAAACTATCCACCAGTTTTTGAATTTGGTCGGTATGGCTGCCATCAGGATTGGGCCAACTTCTCCATTGATATCCATATACAGGTCCCAAGTTTCCTTTATCATCCGCCCACTCATCCCAAATCGAAACTCCATTCTCCTTTAAATAAGCAATATTGGTATCTCCTTTTAAAAACCACAATAACTCATGAATGATGCTCTTGGTATGTAATTTTTTAGTCGTCAGCAATGGAAAGCCTTGACTCAAATCAAATCGCATTTGATATCCAAAAACACTCAATGTTCCTGTTCCTGTTCTGTCCGATTTAGAGACTCCATTATCCAACAAATGTTGTAACAACTCATGATACTGCTTCATAAAGCGAAACTAATACGTTTAATGATTGAAATAATATGTTTTTAAATTCTTCGTCTAATCACCCGTTACAACCAACTTCTGCATCACCTCACGTGCGGTTTGCTTGGCGGATGGAAGATCTTGGTTTAAAACCGTAACGTGTCCCATTTTTCGAAAGGAGGCTGTTGTCTTTTTACCATATAAATGCACAAAAACTCCCGGCATGGCCAACACCTCCTCCATTCCTTGATAAACGACGTTTCCGGCGCTTCCTTTTTCGCCCAATAAATTGACCATCACCGCAGATTGAATGAGGCCCGTGTCTCCCAAAGGCCAATTCATAATCGCCCTCAAGTGCTGTTCATATTGAGAGGTGTAACAACATTCAATGGTATGATGACCGCTATTGTGCGGTCTCGGCGCCACCTCATTCACCAACACTTCACCGTTTTTCAAAACAAACATCTCCACCGCTAAAACGCCAATGATTCCCATTTTTTCTGCAACTTGAATGGCAATCGCCTCCGCCTTTTGAATAATCGCTTGGGGTCTTTCAGATGGAGTAAACAAAAACTCGACAAGGTTTGCTTCAGCATTAAACTCCATATCAACAGCTGGAAATGTTTTCATCTCCCCGTTGGCATTTCGTGCAACAATAACGGCAATCTCACTTTCAAAATCAACCCAAGATTCCAATACACTTGGCGCATCAAACGCCAACTGAAAATCATCTTCATTTTTCAAGGGTAACACTCCTTTTCCGTCATACCCGCCGGTTCGCAATTTTTGCATACATGGCAAATGACTTGCGAGCAATTCGGCTCTTTTTTCAATCAAAACATAGGGTGCTGTTGGAATATGATGCTCTGTATAAAATTTTTTCTGCGCTCCTTTATCCTTGATCAATTCTAAAACGGAAGACTGGGGATAAACCTTTTTACCTTGAGACTCCAATTTTTTCAAGGCCTCTAAATTGACATTTTCTATTTCGATAGTAATGACATCCTTGTCCTGACCCCAATCCACAACCGTCTGATAGTCTTTGAAATCACCAACTGTAAATTGATGCGCCAAGTGCGCACATGAAGCATTGGACTGTGGATCGATGACATCGATTTTCACATCATACCGAGCCGCTTCTTCAATGAACATTCTTCCCAATTGACCCCCGCCTAAAATACCAATGACGGGTTGATGATTCCAAGATTTAGACATAGCACAAAGATACTCGATGAAAATAAAACGTATGGTATTAATTCGATTTCTCTTGAACCAATTCTCTGGAAATACGAATCTTTTTTATTCCCCCATTAGGACCCGAAATGAGATATTCTTCTGCAATTTCATCCCCCAACATATTCTTTAGTTTCGATTTAATCCGTGAAATTTTTTCACTGATTGAATTGCTGAGCGGATTGGTCAAATCTGATATGCGTGCAATGGCGTCATCGCCGTCCAATTGGGGAACTATGTCTTGATAAATCAATAACAACTCATCAAAATAATCCGGCAAATAAGACAAGATAACCCCATTCATATGGCGAATAAAAAAGAGGTAAACTGTCATCTCCAACGGATTTAATTTTATTCGCAAGTCAGACATTTCAGGAAATATCAATTCTCCTTTTTGAACATCGATGATCAAATGAGAAAAAGTTGGCGCGTTAATAAATCTCTCGCGAAATAATACCTGAGCGCGAACGTGATCAAATACTTGCAAAGTCTGTCGCAAAAGCTTTTGATTTACATCCAATGACTGCATTGCACGCATACAATCGGGACAAATATCAGCAGTGCGCATTTTCAAAATAATGTCCTTTTTGTCCAAACACAAATCCATCATACAACCTCTGGACTGCTCATGATAAATGGGGAAATAACCATTGAAATTCCCAAATGTCTGGTTGCGCAAAAGGGTAGACATCACATGATAAGCCACTGGATAAATTGGTTCAGAAAGCAGATAATGGTGCCAATACAACAAGTGAATGAAATGATTCTTTCCATTGTGCATTTCTGTGCCGACAAACCATTTTTCTACGTTGGATTGATATGTCAATATAAATACATGATCTTCGTCCTTCACAGCATGATGGGATGAACTTGCGGGCACTACCTGAGGGAAACTCTCCTGAGCTGGGGTTCGCTTTTTTCGTCTAAATTTTTTGATCAGATTAAAAAACTTTTCCCATGGATAAGCATTTACCTCTGGAAAATCAAGCTTTTGAGACTCAATCTTGGATTCTTGAATCATGGAAAAGTCCTCATCCATTCTCGGATCCGCTTGATCAAAATCGTCATCATCCATTTTGATAACACGATGCGGCTTTCCCGAAACGGCATAAATATCGGCGTGTCCTACAAATTCTACTTCACCCTTAAATTGCTGTAAATACTGAACGACAGAAGTAAATAACTCCTCGTCTACTTCTGCCGTTCGTATCAAATGCGCTCTAATCATTATTGTCTTTTACGCTTCCCGTCTTTTTCAAATTTAAAAACATCCCTCAAGCTTCCCACACTTTTCGCTTGGATATAGTCTTGTATCGAATGATTAACCTCTTGAAACACCTGATTCGTTTGGGATTTGCTGTATCTGAATTGTCGATCGGCATCTATTTTCAATTTATCTGCCATATCAAAAATATCAAAATCCGCACCCATGATCAGAAAAGTCCATCGTTCGGTTTTCTTCAACTGCTCAATTTTGTGACCGACCTGTTGGTATGTAAATTCTTTACTGACATTTTCCTCCCCGTCTGTTAGGATAATACATATGACATCATCACCCTCATCCATCACATGCTCTATGCGTGCGATTCCCTGACCAATTCCATCAAGCATCGCAGTCATTCCGCTCGGTTGTATTCGTTGAGCGTTTATTTCCTCCAAATGAGCCGCCGGAACATTCAAAAACTCAAACTGAACATCATTAGAAAATACCACCAGATTGGCCTTGATAGGAACTTCTGGATTTAATTTTTGAGCGTTGCGAATGGAACTAATCTGCTCATTTAATGCTCCAATAGTGCTAGACCAACAGTTTGACATGCTTCCGCTGTGATCCAAAATAAATAAGTAATGCGTTGTTTTCATATTGAATAATTTTGAGCAAAACTCTGCCCTTATCATTCAATATTTTCTGCTTACAAGCTTGTAAGCATCTCACAAACTATCTCTTTCCGACGGCGCTATTTGCAAAGTATCCTCATCACCTGAAGGCGCTGTTTCAATAAAATCAGGCTCTTCAGAAATCTTCTCCAATTGACGGGACACTTCTTTTTCTTTCACATCGTCCTTAACGATTTCCTCTTGATTACTGTTACGCTCGAAATAATCATCTCCCAGACACGACATCATTCTGAGTATGACGCGTTGTCTTTTACGCATATAAGCGGTTGGACTGGAAAGTTTAAATTTCTTAGGATTAGGAAGACAAGAAGCGATTAGTGCGCACTGTTCTCTTGACAATTGAGAAGGTTCGATATGAAAATATTGATTGGCCGCAGACTTAACCCCATAGGTGCAATTCCCCATCTCGATAACATTCAAATACACCTCCATGATGCGGTCTTTTGACCACAACATCTCCATTAAAAAAGTAAAATACACCTCCAATCCTTTCCTGACCCAAGATCGCGAAGGCCACAAAAAAACATTCTTTGCTGTTTGTTGACTGATCGTACTTGCCCCGCGTTTCTTCTTATGATTTTCATTGTATGTCCGAGCTTTTTCAATTGCTTCCCAATCAAATCCATTGTGGGTCATGAAATTATTGTCTTCACTGCTTACAACAGCCAAAGGCATAAAAGGTGATATGTCCTCCTTATCCACCCAATCATAATGATATTCAGATGGATGATCAGAAAATATTTGATCGGAAATATGCAGCCATGTAATCGGGGGATTGACCCATCGGTATATCAATACCCAACAAAAAGTGACGATAAAAAACGCCACCAATATTTTTAAAATCCAAACCAGGATTTTGCGAATCATATTCCCATCTTTTTACGAATATCCATAGGCAGCGCATCCTTGTGAACCACCATGCATACTGTTTTTCCTCTGAAATAAGATTGAGAAACATGTTGATATCCCTTTGCACTATTCTTCTCACCCCAAGAGTTTTTGGTCAAATAATACAAATTCCCCCACTGGTCTTTACTCGTACCAACAATGTGCATTAAATGATCGTCAGTGGTTTCAAATGAATCAAAATCCGCTTGTCTACTTTCCTGTGTTACTTGAATCTCATTGGGCTTTTGAGAAAACAATTCCTCCTTTTTAAATGGGGCAACTGGTAACAAGGCCATGTTGTTTCTAAAAGAAAATCCTGCCTCACTTACATCAGCATCCCATGCAATGGTATATCCGTTTTTCAGAGCATGGTCCGCCACCAACTGAAATTCGTTTAAAGGCAAATTATAATATTGTCCTTTAGACCAATTGTCTGGAACTTCCAAAACAAAAGAACTGTAAAATGGATGATGCGCAAAAGAAGTCAACATCACATAATCATTGGGGTTCAGACCCAATTCGTTCCGAAATGAATCTGGTGTAAATTTCTTTCCGTTGTACTCAAATTGAGTCGGTAATTTTCCGATGTAAGTATCCAACAAGGCTTCTATGCCCACTTTCCAATCGTTGTTCGATTCATTTAGCTTCTTCTCAATTACGAGTTTAGACAATCCTTCTAAATACGCATCCAATACATTGTGGTTGTATCGTTCTTCTCCTAAAACAAATCCGCTGTAGGCACTCTCTGGTACCACTCCATATTCTCGCATCACCTGAATGGCGTCATGGCTCAAACCTCCGGGACCCAATTGTTGTTTGCCTTGAAAACGAACATAAGAGTCAACCTTCTTGGTGTACATGTAACGGGGATTCACCATTTCAGATAAATCAACGTCTACTTTTTTGATGCGCATGGTCTCTGCTTCCAAAAAAGAAACCGTTGCAAAACTCCAGCACGTTCCTGTCTGACATTGATCCTCTACATGCCCATGGGCATTGTTCTGCACAACCGTAAACAAAAACTCTTCTTTAACGTTAGATTTTGATTCAACCTGAGCAATTGCAACGCTTGTGCTCATCAAAAAAAGAAAGGACCATTTTTTCATATTGCAATTGTATAAGCATTTCACATCATTTCAAAACTTTTGGTTCATCTATTCATTAAATTTGTTTCGTGCTAAAAACAAAACAACTCGGCTATCAATACCCCAACAACAAAATGTTGGCGTTCCCTGATATTGAAATTCCCGAAACCACCAATTGCCTCATATTGGGTGAAAGCGGCTGTGGAAAAACAACCTTGCTGCATTTACTGGCGGGCTTAAGAACGCCAACACATGGAAGTATCTTATACAACAACATTGAATTAACCGCATTATCCAATCACCAAAAAGATGATTTTCGCGGAAAAAATATTGGTGTTGTTTTCCAATCATCTGCTTTTATACAATCCTTGACTGTATTGGAAAATCTGATGATGCCTTTGTTTTTATCTCATCAAATTCAAGACGAAAACAAAGCATTGCAACTGCTGAAAAAAGTAAATCTCGAACACAAAATTAGAAAACCGATTAGCGCTCTGAGTGTGGGAGAACAGCAGCGTGTTTCCATTTTGCGCGCCATCATGCACCAACCAAAATGGTTATTTGCTGATGAGCCAACCAGCGCGCTCGACAACACCAATGCCACTCGAGTTATCGATTTAATGGTTGAAGTTGCCGCTGAAAATAAATCATCTTTGATTGTTGTAACACACGACCACCGCTGGAACAACGCTATATCACACACCATCAAGCTATGAATATTTTAAAACTTGCCATCAAAAATATTCGACACCAATGGCTCGATTCTGCTCTCAGTATCTTATTGCTGTCGTTTGGTGTTGGCGCCATCTCCATGTTGCTTTTGGTTGAAAAACAGACCACCGAACAATTCAACAAAAACATCAAAGACATTGATATGGTATTGGGCGCCAAAGGAAGTCCACTACAACTCATCTTGGCCAATGTGTACCACGTGGATGCGCCAACTGGAAATATCAGAGTAGGCGATGCCAAAATCATTACCAAAAACCCAACCATTGAAACGGCAATTCCATTGGCCTATGGAGACAATTACGAGCAGTGGAGAATCGTTGGAACAGACGCCAACTACGCCATCCACTATGAAATGAAATTGATGCAAGGTCAAGAATTCTCAAAAGAATATGAGGCAACAATCGGCGCAGAAGTGGCACAAGCAACAGGATTAAAATTGGGCGACACGTTTTTGAGTACACACGGCTTGGACAAAGAACAAGGTGACGAAGAACATGCGCATCACCATGAATATACCGTTGTAGGGATTTATGAAAAGTCAGGGACCGTCATCGATAAACTCATCTTGACTCCCTTGGAAACAATTTGGCACGCACATGAAGAAGAACCTTCAGAAAATGTGAGCTCCACCGCGGCGGATACTGCCCTTCAACCCGCTCCAATTCCGGCCATCAAAAAAGGCCCTATGATGATGCTCCGACCCGCCCACGCCCCAAAACCTGAGCCCAACGACAACAAGGAAGTGACGGCCTATCTTTTGAAAAAAAGAACGCCTATGGCGCAAATCATTTTACCCAATTTGATCAAAGATTCCAAAATGCAACTGGCATTGCCCGCCATTGAAATCAATCGCCTTTCTCAAAACTTTGGATTGGGAATGGATACCGTGCAAGCCATTGCTATTGTCATCATGGCACTTTCTTTTATCAGTATTTTTGTCTCCTTATACAACTCAATCAAAAAAAGAAAATACGAATTAGCGCTCATGAGAACGATGGGAGCGTCAAAATGGAAAGTGGTCAAGCTCATTCAGTTCGAAGGATTGATGATTACTTCTTTGGGAATTTTCATCGGATTGGCCCTAAGTAGAATTGGTCTCAGCATTTTAAGTCAGCAGCTCAACAATAGCTTCCACTATCAATTTCAAATCAACGATGGGTCAATTCAAGAAATTGCGTTGATCATCGTCACCCTGATAGGCGGCATATTGGCATGTGCAATTCCCGCTTACCAAGCATACAAATTGGATATTTCTAAAACGCTTTCAAATGAATAAAAAAGTACTTTTCCTAACCTTACTCATCGGTTTTATTTCATGTTCCATTGTGGGGAACTCGGAACCTGTTTTGATTTTAAAAGCCAAGCCTTTTGAGACATCTACGACTGAAGTAAAAATTCCCATTCCACTCAAACATACCGGAGGTCCTCAAGAACTGACCTGGAAAATTCTAACCGACGTTACTTTCAAAGATCTTTACGTCAAAGAATTGGATGCCTATTATTGGAAGCCCACCTTTGGCCCAAGTGTCAAAGCGCTCGAAGGAAAAGAAGTGTATGTCACGGGTTATGTCATCCCTGTTGATTATGATGCTGGGTTTTATGTTGTCTCACGATATCCCTACGCCAATTGCTTCTTTTGCGGTGGAGGTGGCCCCGAATCTGTTGTCGATATTCGCTTCACAAGCAAACACAGAGCGTATAAAACCGACGAAAGACTTACGTTCAAAGGAAAGTTTAAACTCAACGGAGACGATGTATACCAAATGAATTATATCCTAGAAGGAGCAGTAGAATTCAAGCCTTAAGGTTTTTCAATTACATTTGCCCACGCAATTAATAAGTTATGGCAGCTACAACCGCAGACATCAGCAATGGAATGTGTTTCAGAATGGACACACACATTTACAAAGTAATCGAATTCTTACACGTTAAGCCCGGTAAAGGTCCAGCTTTCGTTAGAACCAAATTACGCAATTTGAACAATGGAAAAATTATCGATCACACTTTCAATTCAGGAGTAAAAATCGAAACTGTTCGCATTGAAACACGTGAATATCAATACTTGTATAAGGATGATGCGTACAATTTCATGAACATGGATGACTACGAGCAAATCACAATTCCTGAAGCAATGATTAACGCTCCAGGCTTCCTAAAAGAAGGAATGAAGTGCATCGTGATGTTCAACGCAGAAGATGATCAACCCATGTCTTGCGACTTACCATCTTTGGTTGAGTACACAGTAACTTATACAGAGCCAGGCTTGAAAGGAGATACCGCAACAAACGCCATGAAACCTGCAACATTAGACGTTGGCGTTGAAGTTCGCGTTCCTCTTTTTATCAATGAAGGTGACAACATCCGAGTAGACACTGCCTCTGGTCAGTATCACGATAGGGTGAAAAAATAATTCATGAAGCCCTCCAAGTTGAGGGCTTTTTTTTGCATCTTTCGAAAGCAATGAGGGCAAGTAATTTAAAAGATAAAATCAAGCTTCGCGATGACAAGCTTCAGTCTTTGCTTGAAATCACACAAGCCATCAATGGTAACTTATCCATTGAAGATTTGGTTGAGCACTATCGCCTTTCGCTTTCAATTCAATTGCACATTCCGCAGATTTTACTTTTTATTCATGATCATTCATGGCAGTGCCTCATCGCACATGGATTCAGTGAAATAGACCCATGGAAGCAACTCATCGCCGATTTGCACCAACAAGATGTGCTAGAAATTACCACCGTAGAAAAAGAAAATTCACATGTGGTTATTATTCCAATTGAAAAAAATGAAAGTGCTGTTGCCTATGTGATTCTTGGAGATGGGAAAGAAGAAAATATGACCATCAGCCCTAGTCTGAAGCACATGAAATTTGTGCAGACTTTGACGAGCATACTCGTAGTTGCAATTCAAAATAAAAAATATATTGAGCAATCTATTGCGCAAGCGGCTATGGCTCGAGAATTACATCTTGCCGCGGAAATGCAATCCTACCTTTTGCCCAAGAATCTTCCAACGACATCGCAAATACAAGTAGAAGCATTTTACAACGCACACGGTGAAGTAGGTGGTGATTATTACGATTTTTTTTACATCAATGAAACCGATTGGATTGCCTGTATAGCAGACGTTTCAGGTAAAGGATTGAGCGCCGCGTTTCTGATGTCTAATGTGCAAGCGCATGTTCGTTCCTTGTTCCAAAATACAACCATTGAACTTGCAGAAGCCATTCATCAGCTCAATACCATCGTCAATGAAAATGCGCAAGGAGAGAAATTTGTCACCTTCTTCATCGCCCGTTTTTATGCGGAAACAAACAAAATTGAATACATCAATTGCGGACACAATCCATCCTTTTTGAAGAATCACAGCAACAACTCACATCAATGGTTATCCGCGCAAATTCCGGGACTTGGAATGATTGATCGTTTTCCAAAATTCGAAAGCAAGTGGGCCAACTTCCTACCAAATGATGAATTGGTTTGTTACACCGATGGGCTCGTCGAAATTGAAAATCAAAATAGTGAACAGTTCGGAGAGGAGGGAATAATTCATGCCCTACTTGAAAATCAAAATTCCTCTATCGAAGCATTGACGGATGCAGTAAAAGTTTTCAAAGGAACGATGCCATATGTGGATGACATCGCTTTAGTAAGCATTAGACGCTTCTAACTTTTTTTGCTGCATATCCAAATGCACCAAATAGGCTATTGAAATCCAAAATGGAATAGCCACTTTGTCCATCTCCAAAAAGTTGTTCAATACGCCGTGCACGAAGTAGGTAATCAAACCTAAAAACAATCCCATGATTACCAAACGCTCTTCATAATCAGAGGACTGGTAATAAACCCGAAATCCCATAAAACAAACCAATAAAACAAGGGCCACAAAAATGACGGTTCCCATTACTCCTTGTTCTGCCAATGGTCCCAAATATTCAGAGTGCGCATTACCGCCATCTCCTCGGTTGGTGCTAATGATGGTTCTATCTTCTGCCCTTTGAAAAGGCGCATAGACAAATTGATATGTTCCTGGACCCCAACCTACAATTGGACGCTGATCAAACAACTCCATGGCACAATGCCAACGGTTCAATCGCTCTAGATTAGAAGCGTCCGAAGAAACATTTGAAATTGATTTGATATGCTCGTCCATTTTATCCGAACTCTCCTTCTTGTTGCGATTTAATGCAATTTGAATTTCATCAATAAAAGCATATGTCGTTCCACCTATAATCAAACCTAAAAACAACACCCACTTAAATGGGATTTTAAAGGACATGAACATCCCAACGATTCCGGCTACGACAACGGAAAGCCATGCCGCTCGGGTATAGGATAATATCAATGCCAATAGCAAAACGATAAACCCTGAAATGAAAAAAAACTTCACCAAAGGAGTATGATCCTTCGAAAACAGTTGCAAAAAAACATAAGGAAATACCAACGCCAATGCAGCTCCGTAAACGGTATGGTCTCTGAAAAGAGGCTCCATGACCCAATGTGCAGAGTCTTTATCAAATCCATACATTGAGTGCCTTATAATGGTATAAAGCATCACAATAATCAGAGTCATAAAATACAACATCATGAGTCTGCGCACCTTTATTTCCTTCTCCATCAATGGAAGAATCATCATCAAACAAGGCAAAATATACCAAGCTCTACTCAAAATATATTTAAAAGAAACTGCTGGCATTTCGCTGGTTACAGAGGTTATTAAAAGCCACAAGAAATAACATATTACCCATATTTGAATGATATGGTGATGATAGCGCTCTCTCCCTGACAAAACCCGTCCCAAATAAAGAAGCAGCAGAGATCCTAAAATTATTTCTGTCGGCAAAAACAAGCCAATCCCTTCAACGCCCAATTCTTCAATATTGATGCTGAGCGGCGTAAAAAAAAACAACGTCTGATACACCCAATGCAATTTGAAAAATGCCATGGCAATATATACCAACAGAAGGGGTAGTAAAATGATGTAATAAAATTCAAAATAAAGACAAATGCCTGTAATTAAAACAAACAAAAGACCAATCGATAAAATGCCACTTTTAAAGGTCTTCACAGACATTAATTTAAACGGTGCCTGATGAACGCAAATCCTTCCAATACCCCATAAATAGGATTACAAAGACTCCAAAGATCAACGCTGATAGGGTGGATACAACAACTATCAACCATCGAATAGGATAGGATTTTTTATCGGCCTCTGATGCATTGTCCAAAATGAATTTAGAAGGCAAATCCGATTCTATGTCAATTTTCATCAACTCATGTCTTTTTTTCAAAATATCCAGTTTCTCGTGAGCCGCTTCAATATCCAATTCCAACTTGTTGAATATGGTACCATATTTCGACAGCCGGTCCATTTCCACTTTGATTTCCTTGGCTCTGTCTGGATGTCCTTTGGAAATAGATGCGCTATAATCTTTCATCAAAGCTTCAATTTGATCTTTGTAATCATACACACCATGATTGCGAAGCACATTCATACTATCCTCCATCGATTTTAAATTCGACTCTTGATATTTTAAAGTTGCCTCAGCATAATTAAAAGCATCCCTAGCTCGATCACTGCGCATTCTATTGCTGACAGAATCCGTATATGCGGCAATTGCATTGGCCATTTCCATAGCGCGCTTGGGGCTTTCATCCAAAACTTCGATTTCAATTCCACCAAACTTGGTCAAACTAGCACTTACGTTATCATTGTATTTCTTTCCAATCAGGGTGTTAGCTCCTGCCTCGGTTTTTGGAATGTCATAAACCGTCCACAAATCAAACTTTTGAATGACTTTCGACTTGATTTGATCTGAATTGATAATTTGCATCAATCTTTCGGCATCTTCTTCTTCCCCATAGGCCAAAACATCCTCCTTTTTCAATTCCTCCATCAATTGTTCCCCGAATGAATGTTGCTGTGTTGCAAACAAAACAACGGTGCTTTTATATTTCTCAGGAATCAAAAAAGAAACTATCGCAGATACCAATGCGGCAGCTAAACCTATAACTAACAGCTTCTTACGATTCTTCAACACAACAACAACAAGGTTCTCAGACGATTCAGGATTGTTCATGGATTCCATTTTGATTTTTAAATGCGTTAGAAAACGAGATTAGTATCAAATTATTTTGAGATTGCAATTTTACATCTTTTTTGCCTCTGACTTGAAAATCTGACTTTTATCTTTTCAAATCCAAGGGCTATGCTATATATTTGCACCCAAAATTTTTAAGTACTATTATGTCCCAAAACAATGGTAAAGTAGCGCAGGTAATCGGTCCAGTTGTGGACGTTACGTTTCCTGCAGGACAAAAGCTTCCAAACATCTTAGATGCAATGGTAGCCAAGCGTCCAGATGGTCAAGATTTGATTCTAGAATGTCAGCGCCACATCGGAGAAGACACCGTTCGTGCTATCGCGATGGATGCAACCGAAGGTTTGCAAAGAGGTGCTGAAGTAGTTGCAATGGGACAAGCCATTACAATGCCTACTGGAGATCAAATCAAAGGTCGTTTGTTTAATGTTGTGGGTACTGCAATTGATGGTATCGGAGATGTCAACAAAGAAGGTGGATATCCTATCCACCGTGCAGCTCCTCGTTACGAGGACTTGACTACCTCAGCTGAGATTCTTTTCACTGGTATCAAGGTAATCGACTTGATTGAGCCTTATTCAAAAGGTGGTAAAATTGGATTGTTTGGTGGTGCCGGAGTAGGTAAAACAGTATTGATCATGGAGTTGATCAACAACATCGCTAAGGCTTACGAAGGTTTGTCTGTTTTTGCCGGTGTTGGTGAAAGAACTCGTGAAGGAAATGACTTGTTGCGCGAGATGATTGAGTCTGGCGTAATCAAATATGGTAAAGAATTCGTTCATGGAATGGAACAAGGTGACTGGGATGTTACCAAGGTTGATAAAGTAGAATTGGCAAAAAGCCAAGCTACTTTGGTGTTCGGTCAGATGAATGAGCCCCCCGGAGCACGTGCTCGTGTGGCCTTGTCTGGTTTGACTGTAGCTGAACATTTCCGTGATGGAGATGAAAAATCTGGTGGTCGTGATATCCTTTTCTTCATTGACAACATCTTCCGTTTTACACAAGCAGGTTCTGAAGTTTCCGCGTTGTTGGGTCGTATGCCATCAGCTGTAGGTTATCAGCCTACACTTGCCACTGAGATGGGTGCAATGCAAGAGCGTATCTCTTCTACCAAGCGTGGTTCTATTACCTCTGTTCAAGCGGTATACGTTCCTGCCGATGACTTGACGGATCCAGCTCCTGCGACAACTTTCGCTCACTTGGATGCTACTACTGTATTGAGTCGTAAAATTTCTGAGTTAGGTATTTATCCAGCGGTTGATCCATTGGACTCTACCTCTCGTATCTTGACTCCTCAAATCGTTGGTGATGAGCACTACACATGTGCACAACGTGTAAAAGGAATCTTACAACGCTATAAAGAATTGCAAGATATCATCGCAATCTTGGGTATGGATGAATTGTCCGAAGAAGATAAATTGTCTGTATACCGCGCTCGTAAAGTGCAACGTTTCTTGTCTCAACCTTTCCACGTAGCTGAACAATTCACTGGTATCCCAGGGGTATTGGTTCCAATTGAAGAAACGATCAAAGGTTTCAACATGATCATGGACGGTGCTTGTGATGAGTATCCAGAAGCTGCTTTCAACTTGAAAGGTTCTATCGAAGAAGCAATCGAAGCTGGTAAGAAAATGTTGGCTGAATCAAGCAAAGCTTAAGAATTATGCAAATTGAAATCATCACCCCCGATGCTACATTATTCGCTGGAGAAGCAACTTATGTTTTCCTTCCTGGCAGTGATGGTAGTCTTGGTGTTATGAATAACCACGCTCCGCTCATTTCAAGTTTAAAGAAAGGAACCCTCCGTGTTAAAGATGGTTCTGGTAAAGAAATAACTTTTGATGTCAATGGCGGTACTGTTGAAGTATTAAACAACAAGGTGGTTGTTTTGGCCGAGTAACGGTGTTCTGACTTGAAATACAAAAGGCGATCACGTGATCGCCTTTTTTTATGTTGATACTGGAAGAAAGCCCGGCTTTCACGGAAGATGGGCAACAAAAAAAGGCTGGACAATCCAGCCTTTTCATTATTATTATCCAGTTTGTTATTTATTCTCTTCCTGTGGAGCGGGTTGCTCAGTAGGAGCAGGATTCAATGAAGGTATCAAGGTACATGTAGTAGGATCCACTGCTAACATTTCTTTTTCGGCCATCATTTCGTTTGCTCGCTTGTGCGCTCCATCCAATTGCAAAACCACTCCCCAAGCTGATTTCGCACAAGGATCATTTCCTGTTCTTGCATAATATACTCCCAAATAATCATAGGCTTCAATCAAACCTTTTTTACTCTTCTCAATTTGAGATTGGTCTTTGGTTACACGTGTAATAAATTTCTCGAAAAATGGTTTTGCCAATCCTTTGAATTCAGCTGTTTCCATACGATTGTTGGCCTTTGCTCTCATCATGGTTGCTTCAAAGAAGTTGTCTTCCACTTTTGCAAATAAAGAATCAGCCTTTACATAATTCTTGGATAGATAATAGTTCTGACCCAAGTTAAAATAATCGATGGGTTGACCGCCAAAACGAGCAATCTTCTTTTCTTGCCAACTCGCCACTTGATCATATTTCTTGGTCCTTTTCAAAATCTCCATGATCTCGTCATAACCAGAACGGTAGGCTGTATCCAATTTCATTGCTTCTGCAATCATGGCTACACCCAAGCTATCCTTACCAAGTGCTGCCAAAAGTTTTCCTTTCAATGCATAGTCACCTCCTGTGATATATTTAGGATCTGTCGCCTTTTGCATGTACAATTCAACATTCTCCAATCCTTTTGCATAATCACCTGTTTCATAACATGTGTAACCCAATACACGGTACATGATAAAGTTGTTGGGGTTACATGGCAATGTCTGCTCTAATTTTTGCATCGCCGCTTTATAGTCTTTTGCCAAATACAAGAAAGTTGCATATCGTTGTGAAACGCTACAAGAATTGTTCAATTCCAAATACTTTTGATACGCCTCAACCGCTTGACTGTAGCGACCTGCACTTTTCAATAATTCAGCTTTTTCACGGAATGCAGGTGCATAATGATCATTGATTTTAATGGCTTCATTATAGAAATCCAACGCCTGATCCCAGTTTTCTACCTGCTCATACAATTTTCCTTTTCTTAATACCGCATCGGTGTTCAAAGGATCAATTCCAATAGCTTTATTGTAGAAAGCAATGGCCTTACTCAAATTGCTCGCTTCAATTCCTGATGCAAAATGACGAGAAGCCTCTTCATAGTCTCCCCAAATCACATACAAATCTCGGTTTTTATTGTTGCGTTTTTCTACATCTTGCAATGCCACCAACGCCTTATTCAAATCCTCTTTATTTCCATAAGTAGTATAAACCGCAGCAAAATCCAACAATGCCTCTTGAATCATATCCTTCATCATCTTGTTTTTCTTGGCCTCACCCATCTTCTCATTGGCATAGGTCAACTTAGCGTCCATACCTGCGTGATCCTTGCGCAATCCTTTGACACGAGCCGCACCAATATGATTCAATGGATTGCCATCCATGATACGGATACCCTTTTCAAAATAAATATTGGCGCTATCAACTTTCTCGTTCATGAAACTCTCATTGTCCTGTTCGGTCAAAGCCCATTCCATATAATTATCGCCCAATTCATAATAGGCGGTTGATAGATTCAAAGCGGCGCCCGCTTCCTGTCTGGCCATTGCTCCATTTGCGAAACCGATCAATGTTTGATATTCAGCAGCTGCTTTCCCAAACTGCTCATTTCTTTTGCTTTGATTAGCAGTTTGCATGGTTACTTGTGCATCTGCGATCAATAACATGCCCATCGCCGCAACTGTAAGCATGACTGATTTTACAACTTGATTCATAACTCTTATTGTTTGATTTTAATTGTTCTTACTGGAGCCTTAGCGGCCACCATACCCATTTTGTGAATAATCAACTGGCCTTTTTCTCCGGCCAAGAAGGAGACAAAGCCCGTGCCAAGCGTTTCCTTTAATCCCGTTCTAATAGCGTAAACATCTCTTCGATATGGATAGGTCTGATCAAAGATGTAGGCCTGGTATGGGCCTCTTGCCATTTTGGATTGATACTTATTGTTGTCATCTATGACACCAACAGCTTTAATCTTCTTCATGATAGATTTCGAGGTGGAATCATCACTATCACTCAACCAGGAAACACTTATTACACCAATTGCATCTTTGTGCTGTGCAACATATTCAATAACATCCTCATTTTTTTGTGTCGCAAAAAAGTTCTCAGGAATTGGAGCGTTGCGTAAAAATTCTTCTCTAATGAAGCGAGCGTTACAAGAAGCTTTGTTATCCAAAACAACTTTTATATCTCCTGAATTTCTGCCTCCTACATCTTTCCATTTCTTAGCACTTCCCGTCATGATAGATTGAATTTGACTTTTGGTCAATGCCGTATCAGGATTACTTGGGTTGATGATAAACGCTACTCCGTCTATGGCTATTCTCACCATTTCTGGAAAACGTTTCTTTGATTCAAACATCTTCAATTCTTCTGCTGTCAATTTTCTGTTGATGATAGCGGCTTGAATACTGTCTTTCAATAAAAGTTGAATCACCTCTGTTTCTGGCAAATACTGAGCATTCACTTTGGCGTTGGAATAAAACTCTTGAAACACATCAATTTCAGAATCCATCATTAGGCTGTACGAAATATCAACGCCCAATTTCAAATTTCCAGAAGAGATTGATTCTCCAGATCGATCATAATTCCCGCAAGACAAGGTAGCCAAAAGGCTTAAAATTCCGAACCACTTTTTCATGACTTCAATTGTTTGGTTATTCTTCGTAAACGTATAACTGCATAAAGGCCGATTACTGCTCCAAATGCCCACCTCCTCCAACCCGGCAATACAGGATCAAAAAAGTTGCTTGTAAATACCAATACCACCATCATCAACATAACAAGAATGGTTATCAATGACAATATTTGGGCAATATTCAACTTGGGCAAAGTCATGCGGCGCTAAGATACAAACGGAAATCGGTCTGCATTCTATTAAAAAAAGAAAAGGGAGCTAACTCCCTTTTTACATTAATTCAGTGTAAACTTGATTGGAATCCTCATTCGATATCGAACCGAATTACCATTCATTTTAGCAGGAGCAAATTTCTTTTTCAGTTTTTGTACAGCGCCTACGGCCACTTTATCAAAACCTGGTCCTTCTTCAACTCCTCTTAATACTTCAACATTGGATATCGCTCCGTCTGCCTCTACAATGAATGAAACAAACACCGTTCCTTCGATTTGGTTTTGTTTCTCCATTTCTGGATACGATATGTAATTTCTCAATTCAGCGTACATTCCTTCTTCACCACCTGGATAAGTAGCAACTTCTTGAACGAAGTCAAATACTTTGGGAGGATCTTTCTTCACGTCGACAACTGTGTAAGTGTCTTCATGAGGAACAATCAAACCATCTTCACCTTCCGTTGTCTCAGTAGAGATATTTTGGCGATCCAAATTATCCTGTGAGGGCGGCGGATTATCCACAACTTCATCTGTTACCTCGATACTCGTGAATTGAATCGCGCGAATCTTGGGGGGCGGTGGGGGTGGTGGTGGGGGTGGGGGTGGTGGGGGTGGTTCATTCGGATCTGTGGGGGGTGGAGCTATCATCTCTGCAGACAATTCCACTTCGAAAGACTCATCTTCTCCATGCGCTCCTCTCAAAAGTTTTGGAGAATAGGCAACCAAAGTTGCAAATCCTACGGTTGAGAAAACTGCATACAAAAGGAATCTACCATACCCCTTACGAATGTAGTAAGCACCATATACCTTGTTCTTGTCTTCGAAAACAAGGTCGTTTCGGTCGCGGCTGAACAAATTATTCCAACCGGACTCAAAGCTCAACGCAACTATGATTAGTGCGAAAATGCTAAGGGTTAGTATTGTATCCATCTCTGTTCGTTTTAAAGGCTGTACAGCCAACTTGTTTAATCGTTCGAATTATCTGAAGTTGGTGCTGGCAAACCTAATTCTTTAACACGCTTTTCTAATGAAGCTTCTTCCTGCTTGTCCATATCCATAATGGCGCGCTTACGAACGTTACAGATGTTTAATTCATCCATTGCATTCACTACGTTCTTCCATTTGCTCTTTGGAATCGTTTTTACAATAACGAAAGGAGCTTGCTCATCATTGACGATTTTGCTATAAGCCTCCTTGTATTGTGCTTCATAGTCCTCTTTGCTCAATTGCTTGCTATTCAAGTCTTGTTTCAACTCAAACACACGCTCGTTGATCGAACGGTTCTTGTCCAACAACACTTTGCGAAAGCCATCCTTGGAGAAGTCTGATTTGATTAGTGTTGTCGTATCTGGATCAAATTTCCCGCTGTAATAAAAAATGTAATCATCACCCTCTCCAATCAAAAGCGTTGTTGCCAACTCATCTGCTAGTTTGGTTTTTTCAGTTTCATCTTTTACTTCCTTGGGGTAAATGATTTCCAATGTTTTGGGCTTGCTCAGTGAGGTAGCCAAGATGAAGAAAGTCAACAGCAAGAAAGCCAAATCCACCATGGGAGTCATATCCATGCGGACCGCACCTTTCTTGGGCCGTTTTTTACCACCTTTTTCACCACCACCACTTTCTATGATTTCTGCCATAGGATATCGTTTACTCGCTATCTGCAGAAATATCTACTCCTGCTTCAAGCGTGGTTACCATGTTAAATTGAAAAATATTTTTCTCACGAAAAATGTCAATGACCTTTTCGATCTTCTCATAATCTGTTGCACCATCGGCTTTGATTGCGTAACGCAAACCTTCGTCTTCACGAAGATTTTCAATACTAATTCCTTTGTTTTGTGCATCAATCATAAAAGCCTCGTATCCTTCTTGAACCCATTCTGACAATTCGTTCTTCAATGAATCAGTGGGAATTCCCTTGGTCAACTGATCCATTTTTGCACGAACCGACTCATCGGCGCTCAAGTAATTTCCGAGGTTCGCTAAGTCCATTCCAAACATTCCCATCACAGAAAATCGTTTCATTTGATCTTCTGTAACTTTCAATTCTGGATGTCTTTCAATCATCCCGTTCAACATTTCACGACGAACATCTTTTCCATGAATATCAAAGAAAACACGACCATCTTGATCAATTGTCACCAACATAATTTTCTCTGGCAACAAAAGTTCTGACGTTGATGATGGAGTATCCACCAATACGGGTTCGTTCGGACGAAACTTAGCGGTAAGGATGAAGAAGGTCACCAACAAGAAACCCAAGTCAACCATGGGCGTCATGTCCAGGCTGGGGGCACTTTTTGGCATTTTTGGTTTTGGCATACTGCTACCTTATTATTAGACCTTACCTTCTAAAATTATTTTTTACCTACTGCTTGAGCAACACTGAATCCTGCCTCATCGATAGCGTGAGTCAATGAATCGATACGTGTACTAAAGAAGTTAAAAAGGATGATCGCGATAGCAGAACCCAAGATACCCAAGAAGGTGTTGATCAAGGCTTCAGAGATACCCAAAGAAAGTGCTGTTGCGTCGGGCGCTCCTGCAGTTGCCATCGCCTCAAATGAAGTGATCATACCACGAACGGTACCCAACAATCCAACCAATACACCCAAAGATGCACAAGTAGACAGAATAACCAAGTTCTTAGACAACATTGGCAATTCTAAAGCAGACGCTTCGTCCAACTCGTTTTTAACCGCTGTTACTTTCGCTTCTTTATCCATGCTTGCATCGCTATCTACAGACTTGAATTTTGTCAAACCTGCTTTTACTACTGCCGCAACTGAACCTTTTTGAGCGTCGCATGCTGCAATTGCTTGATCCAATTGACCATTGTTCAACAATGTGCGGATTTGACGAACGAATTTGCTTGTGCTTCCTTTTCCTTTTGCTTTTGACAAACTAATCAAACGCTCAACAAAGAAAATAATAACGACCAAGTTAACTGTAATCAAAATAGGTACAATGAATCCCCCTTTGTGAATGGTTCCAAGTACATTCAAAGGGTGACCTTTTTCTGCATCTCCCCCTTCAAAGTTGATTGGGTCTCCTAATACATTTACAAACAACAATGCCGATACAACCAATGCCACAGGAATGGCGATGTACGGGAAAATTGCAGACAAATCAAAGCTGCTCTCAGCGCTTTGTGGTTTTTTCGCTTGACTCATACGATTAAAATAAATTTTTTAGTGCGCCAAACATACGCAAGGAACACCTAAAACGGAAACAATTTGTGTTTTCTTTTTGAGAAATTTTTAGGCGTTCAACTCGTCGTATTTCAGCCTTACGAATTTACGCACACTAAAAATGGTGGCCAACGTAGAAACACTTAGGCCCACCAATAACGTTCCCAAGATCACCCACAATGCGCGACCTTTTTCCATGAGAACAGAAATAACATCTGGCCAATCTTGCATCATGTAGTACAATCCTGTGAAAATAATAACCAAAGCAATGAGCGACGCCCTTGCCCCTTGCCACATACTTTTTAAAACAAATGGTTTGATGATAAACCACTGTGTCGCACCCACCAACTGCATGCTGCGGATGATAAATCGTTGGGAAAAAATTGTCAGCTCAACGGTATTCACAATCAAGGCTATACTAATCATTAATAATAGCCCTGCAATTGTCATCAATATCAAACTCCAATGGGCGATATTGTGATTGATTTTTTCAATCAAACTTTCTTGAACAATAACATCTTTCACCAACGGGCTCCTCTTCCAATCCTCCACCTTCTGGCGAATGGTCTGTAAATCGGCTTCCTCAGGATTCATGCGAACATCAAGAGATGCGGGGAGCGGGTTATATCCCAAAACTCCCGCAACAAAATCATCTCCCAATTCTTCTTTCATCATTGCGGCCGCTTCTTCACTGCTGACATAAGTCGTAGACTGACAAAAACGCTCCGCCTCAATTTGTTTTTTAAACACCAATAAATCATTTTCATTTGCATCAGGAATAAACATAACCTGAGCAACCAACTGGTCTTGAAAATGTTGGGTTAATGCACTTCCCAATATCCAAAAAACCAACAGCAATCCCACCAATATCAACACCATTGTTGTTCCAATGAATGTGCTGATGGAAGCGGATTTGCTGGCTGATGTTTTTAGGAAAGTCCTCATTCGCAATTATTGAATTGACGCAATTACCCCTGAAAAATACAAATCTTCATCGGCCAATGGGTGGTTAAAATCGATGACCAATGAATTCAACTTCACCTCAACGACAACGCCATAAACCTCTTCACCTTCTGGTGTATTCATGGGAACGACTTCTCCTACCTCAAACAATTCATCATCCATCTCTCCATCATCTCCCAAGAAATCACTCTTTGGGAACTCCATATAAAACTCTTCTTTCTCCTCACCATATGCATCTGCGCAAGGAATGTGAATTTGAAATTCTTGTCCTTCCTCCATGCCCATGATGGCTGCCTCAAACGCAGGAATCATTTCTCCAGCACCGATTTCAAACTCCAATGGTTGGTCTTCTGTTGTTTCTTCAAATAATTCTCCATCAAATCCATCCAAGTGAAGGCGATAGTGTACCGCTACTGTTTTTCCATTTTCAACTTTCATCTTTTTATTTTTTTACCGTTATTTTTTGTCCAACCTTCAACTTGTCTGTCAATTTTGGATTTAATTTTTTCAATTCTGTCACCGTCGTGTTGTTCTTTTTAGCAATCTGCGTCAAAGTATCCCCGCTCTTCACGGTGTAATATTTTGGAGCGCTCTTGGGCGCTGCTGGTGTCGCTCGTGTTTCTCGAGGGGCTGGAGTAGTTGTTTTTACTGAATCCGCCGACTCGGAACCATTTTCCATTGCCTTGTCTGCAGCCTGAATCGGCGCTTGCTCGGTAATTTGAATGGTCTTTTTCACTTTTGTCTTGATCTTCAATTTTTGACCTGACTTTACACTATTGCTGCGCAAATGGTTCCAATCTTTGATTTGCTTGGTAGTAACGTTGTATTTTCTGGCAATACTCGCCATATTTTCTCCTCGACTCACTTTGTGCGTCTTCCAAATTTCTTCCCAGATTACTTTCTCTTGAACCTTGCGTGGGCTTTCTCCAGAAGCCCCGCCGTTATTGGCCATTGCTGAGGGTGGTGTTTCGATAATGATAGCACTCTGCGCATAAATCAAAGACTCATTGGCTAAGAATAAACCTACTTTGTTGACAGGCAAAGTCAAGTAATGGCGGTATCCATTGTCCGGCACTTGCTTTAATTTATACGTCCCATTCAAATAAGCAATGTCTTCCACACTCATTCCAATGATTTTGGACATGGCTGAAAAATCGACTTTGCTTTTCACATCTACGGTATCCACTTCATAGCAAGTAACCAATGGCTTTTTGGGATACAGATTGTATTCCGCAGCATGATTCATGATGTAGTTCACAGCAATAAAGGCGGGAACATAACCCTGTGTTTCTTTTGGTAAAAATGGTTTGATGCTCCAAAAATCCTTCTTGCCTCCTGATCTCCTAATGGCTTTATTGACATTTCCAGGACCACTATTGTATGCCGCCAATGCCAATTGCCAATCATCAAAAGTGTCATACAAGAATTTCAAATATTTACATGCTGCCTCTGTGGATTTGTAAGGATCAAAACGCTCATCTTGGTAACTGGTGATATTCAAACCATAAAGCTTCCCCGTTCCTGGCATGAACTGCCACAAGCCTCCGGCGCCAACTCTGGAGATGGCGGTAGGATTTAATGCGGATTCTACGATGGCCAAATATTTCAATTCAAGAGGAATATTGTACTTGGTCAAATGCTCTTCAATCATTGGGAAATAAAGCTGGGACAATCCCAAAACTTTGGCCGTCACATCCTTTCTTCTCACCGCATATAGATCGATAAAACCCTGAACTGTTGCGTTATAAACCAAATCAAATGGCGTCTCCGCATCCAAATTCTTCATCCGCTGACTGATGATCTCAGCCGTGAAACTGGGCAATTGATCTTTCTCATATCCGAACGGATTGAGCAACGTTGAGTCTGTCGAAAAACAATAATGATTCAAATATCCAGCTACCAAAATTCGGTCGATGGCTTGAATGGCGGGATCGTCCTTCTGAATTGAAAAACTACCCTCACCCGATCCTGTAGGTTGTGCTAATGCTGCAAATCCTGATAAAAAGAAAATGAAAAAAACTATTAATCTCACGCCCAAATTTTTAGAGGTTATCAAAAAACATGTATATCATCCTAAACTTTGGACAAGTTCCGAAAGAATAAGAAGTGGCTGAACGAAAATTAGAATGGTTTTGTTAACAGGGTTATTAAAAACCTGAAATACATTTTTCCAACTGACGTGCCGCTTGGAGCAAATGGTTTTCTTGGAAAGAGGGACCTAATAATTGAACACCAAAAGGCATTTCATTTTTCTTTTTACCCAAAGGAATTGAAATCGCTGGATGACCCGATAAATTAGCTTGTACTGTGAAGATATCTTCCAAATACATCGCAATCGGATCGGCCGATTTCTTTCCCATTTCAAAAGCGGTGTCCGCCGTTGTGGGTGTAATAATTACATCAAACTGACTTAAAATTTCGTTGGTTTTGTTCTGTATTACCCGTCTCACTTTTTGAGCACGACTGTAATATGCATCGTAATACCCAGAACTCAACACAAAAGTCCCCAACATAATTCGTCTTTTCACCTCTGTACCAAACCCTTCCGTCCTACTTTTCTTATACGTCTCTTCAATCCCTTTGGCTTCTTTTGCGCGATATCCATAATGAATTCCGTCAAAACGAGACAAGTTGGAAGAAGCTTCTGCTGTCGTCAATACATAGTAAGTTGGAACCAATTGATCCACAAAAGGGAAATTAACTTCTTCGATGGTATGGCCCTCGTTTTTTAACTTTTCAATAAGGCTTAAAAATCGTTCTTTGATTTCAACGTTCAACCCTTCACGGTACAAACAATCTTTTAGAACGGCAATTTTCAGCGGCTTTGCTTCAACTTCCGAAAGCGTGTATTTCTCGTTGTACAATGTGCCATCAAAACCATCCGGTCCTGACATGACATCCAACAATAAAAACGCATCTTCTAAGCTGTGGGTTAATGGCCCTATTTGATCAAAGCTGCTCGCATAGGCAATCAGGCCATAACGAGAAATTCTTCCATAGGTAGGCTTTAAGCCAATAACATTGGTGTAGGCGGCGGGCTGTCTAATACTTCCTCCTGTGTCACTGCCCAGCGCTGCCAAACACAAATCAGCGGCAACCGCTGCTGCTGAACCGCCAGACGAACCGCCAGGAACACATTTTTCGTTGACAGGATTCAATACCGGGCCATAAACGGATTTCTCGTTGGACGACCCCATGGCAAATTCATCACAGCTCAACCGCCCAATGATGATGGCATCTTCATCCAACAATCTTTGTACGGCCGTACTGGTGTACAACGATGTAAAACCCTCTAAAATTTTTGATGATGCTGTAACAACGTGGTCTTTGTAACACAAGTTGTCTTTTAATCCAACTACCATTCCGGCCAACCTACCGGCTGTTCCAGATTTGATTTTGGATTCTACTTCTTTCGCTCGAGAAACAACTTCTTCCGCATACACTTCGACAAATGCATTCAGATGTTGGTTTTGTTGAATACGATCCAGATAATACTGCACCAATTCAGTCAGGGTAATAACACCACTGCCCAAATCCTTTTGAATCTCGGTAACGGAAGAATAACGTGGAGTCATTATAATTTTTCTGGCTTGTCGTCTGATGATTCGCCTTTACTGGCGTCTTTAAATTCCTTCATTCCTTTGCCTAATCCGCGCATCAACTCTGGAATTTTTTTACCGCCAAAAAACAACAACAATACCGCAATAATTAGAATAATCTCGGTAGCTCCTAATTTACCCATGGGTTCTTCTTTTTTTCAATGAATTGGGGACAAAGATAAATGAAAACAATATGCATTGGTGCTTCAAATTTGACTATCTTGAAAACACCAATTCAGAGCTTCCAATTTTTTTTCCGCTTTCAAAAATACTGATGCGATAGGTACCTTTTGATAAGGCTCCTCCGGCATTACAATAGATGCAAACATCAGTATCCTGATTTTGATAATCAATTTCTCTTACTGCGCTGTAGGCCATTGGCGCACCATCAATGTTCACAGATCCTGCATTGCCAATCAACGATCCTCCTGGACCCTCAACACGCATGTACAATTTCTTTGTTCCGCCTTTGACGATTGTATTTTGACGAATCGTAAAACAAGACTTGATCTGCTCCGCTTGCGATGCTCTTTCTACTTCTTTCTCTCCTCCTCTGGACTTTTCTTTAATCCCGCGATTGGAAAAACCAGCAGCGGTTAAAACAGAACCCTTGCTCACCAACTCTTGTGATGAGTTTAACTCATTAGCAAGTTGTTTGGATTGGGATTCAGCTTGGTTGGCGCGATTGGTTTCGTTGGTTTTTTCTACAATCAATCGATCGTTGGCGCGCTGCAAAGAATCAATATCGTGAATATATCCCTTCATGATTTTACGCAAAGTTGCCGTTTCATCACGGAGCTTCCGAATATCAAAATCCTTACTGCGTGCAGCTTGCAACAACGATCCTATTCTTTGCGCTTGCCATGCAATACTGTCCTTCATTTGCGCATTGTCCGTTTCCATTCCCGCAAAGGTTTGTTGCATTTGCTCCAACTCCATTTGTAGTCCATCTCTTTCATCAATCAATGTCCCATTTTCTTTGTCAACGTAGACAATGCGTTCCGTTAATTCTTTTTTTGTTGAGTAAAGCATATACCCCAAGAACAATGATAGGGCGGCCAGTATGCTGATGAGGATGATATAAACGCGGTTATTCATAAAAAATATTTTTACAAAATTAAGTTGTTTGTTGTTTCGATGTTCCGTCTTATATTTGCCACCGCTCAGGGTCCTGTGGCCGAGCGGCTAGGCAGAGCTCTGCAAAAGCTTGTACAGCGGTTCGAATCCGCTCGGGACCTCTAAAATCCTCCTTCGGGAGGATTTTTATTTTTCCCCTTCTTTCTGCGAAGAATCCTCCAAATCCAACTCTTGTTTTACCTTGCTAATTCCATTGTGATAGAGGGCGCTCTCCTCAATAACAGGCAAAACAATAAAGGAAAATTGGTAGATGGGCTCATACGTCCAGGATTGCTCCCTTTGCTCCCGTGTATTCCATTGAACCTTACCATTTATCTTCTCTCCAGCAACCAACAAGACACTCAATACCAATAACGTCTTTAAAACAGAAAAAAACAACCCCGCAAATGAATTCACATTTCCACCTCCACCTGCTTTAATAGCAGAACTCGCCAGTTTAGCTATGAAAAACAATACAACCGCTATGACAAGTAAACAAATCAAAAATGACTTGAGTCCCGTTCCGTTGGGCTGTGGTCCTCCCCATTTCTCTGCAATCCAATCAGAAAAATGAACCGCCAAATACAATGACACAAAAATGAATAGAAGATAAAATATCTCCATGATAAATCCATTCTTCCATCCTCTCCACGCCGCTAATCCCAGAAGAAGAAAGATAACAATGTCAAAAATCATAATCATGGTTGAAAATTAAATGTTTTTTACGGCATTCCAAGATTTTATGACAATAGTTTGTCCATTCTGTCTTGTTAATTACTTCTGTATGTCCCTATTTTTGTAAAAAATCATGAATCATGAATCAATTTGATGTCGTCATTATTGGAGCAGGGCCTGGGGGATATGTAAGCGCTATTCGTTGTGCTCAATTGGGAATGAATGTAGCCTTGATTGAAAAATACAACAGTCTTGGTGGCACCTGCCTAAATGTTGGTTGTATTCCTTCTAAAGCGCTTTTAGATTCTTCAGAACACTTTCATCAAGCGGTTCATCAATTTGCAGAACACGGAATCGATTTAAGTTCCGCGCCCAAGGTAAATCTCAAACAAATGATTAACCGAAAAGCGGGAGTTGTATCGGATACTGTGAAAGGGATTCAATTTTTGATGAAAAAAAATAAAATCACCGTTATCCAAGGGGTTGGTAGTTTTATCGACAATCACACCCTTTCTATTGCAGGAGAAAAAGAAACAATCACTTTAAGCGCCAAGAATTTTGTCATTGCCACTGGGTCCAAACCTGCTTCATTGCCTTTTATATCCATAGATAAAAAACGCATCATCACAAGTACCGAGGCCTTAGAAATGACCGAAGTTCCCAAGCACTTGATCATCATTGGTGGTGGGGTCATCGGTCTTGAACTGGGTAGTGTTTATGCGCGTTTGGGAGCTAAAGTAAGTGTGGTAGAATTTATGGAGGGTATTATTCCAACCATGGACAAGTCTTTGGGAAAAGAATTGCAAAAATCACTAACCAAATTAGGATTTGAATTCTATTTGTCTCACAAAGTAAAATCTGTTGAGAATAAAGGTAAAAAAGTAATTGTAAAAGCAGACAACTCAAAAGGTGAGGAATTGGTTTTAGAAGGAGACTACACGCTGGTATCTGTAGGTCGTCGACCCTACACGGACGGTTTGAATGCTGACAAGGCTGGTGTGCAATTGGACGAAAGAGGTCGCGTCATTACCAATGAACATTTGCAAACATCACAACCCAATATTTACGCCATCGGCGATGTTGTCAAAGGCGCCATGCTTGCGCACAAAGCGGAAGAGGAAGGCGTTTTTGTTGCTGAAGCGATAGCAGGACAAAAACCACACATCAATCACTTGTTGATTCCTGGTGTTGTTTACACTTGGCCTGAAGTAGCCGCTGTGGGATATACAGAAGAGGAATTGAAATCAAAAGGAATTGCCTACAAAGCTGGAAACTTTCCTTTCAAAGCAAGTGGTCGTGGGCGCGCCAGTATGGACACCGATGGGTTTGTCAAAGTTTTAGCAGATTCCTCGACAGATGAAATTTTAGGTGTTCATATGATTGGACCACGTGTTGCGGATATGATCGCAGAGGCAGTTGTTGCTATGGAATTCAAAGCGACAGCAGAAGATATCGCACGTATTTGTCACGCACATCCGACTTTCACAGAAAGCTTGAAGGAGGCCGCATTAGCAGCCACGGGAAATCGTGCTTTGCACATGTAATTGAAAACAATTTCAACTATAAAAAGAAGAAGGCGTGTTGCCTTCTTTTTTTTAGATCAAACTAAAGCGATTGACGGCGTGTCCGTTCAACTCGCAGGGCTCATGCCACATGGACAAGGGTCGTGCATATACACTTCCAAACGGAATGCTTTTATAAATCACCAATGGCTCTTTTGTCTCGCTGTGATTGGCCAGTGTAATTACTTCATAAACGCCGCCTTTGTAATGTTTCCAGCGTTCGCCTGGCATTGGGTAATGGATAGGATAATTCATTAGAATGAAGGTGTTATCGTCGTGTGTGTCACTTTCTTTTTCTTCTGCCCTATTTTGAAAGTATAACCCACTTGTACTCCTCTTTCAAAATAATGAATCGTCTGTGAAGCCCTTGCGCCACCGTCGTTAATGCCGTTGCCTACGGCATGCTTTTCGAGCTGGATATCAAACAAATAATTAATCCCATTCTGAAAACCATGTTGTACAAAAAAACAATCGTTAAACACCCAACGGACACCATAAACCGCACTGATTCCAATACCACTAAAATGTAAATTGTTCAAGTAACGTTGGCGCATAAAGGTGTAATCCGTCCAACAGATAATGGCTCCTGTTCCAATCCCTCCATACAAATCTATTCGCGATTTTAATTTTGGAAATTGAAAAATTGTCCCTCTCTTTTCCAATTGTACGCGGATATAATTCATCCCGTTGCTATGGTGAAAATCCATGAAAGAACGCTTATAAAGCACTGTATCTCCCGCATTAAATTGACCTACATAAATATTGCCATCTGCACTATCGGCTCTGTAATAGGTCAAACATGATGGATCAATGTATCCTTCAATTTTAACATTCTGCGTTTGTGTCAATCGATACTTGTGATGATCGTACCCTAAAGACAAAAACCAATTGTTCTTTAATTCAGTTCCCATTCTAAAATTAAACTGTGGGACAGAAAACTCTTTCAACTTAAAATACTGATCCTGGTTGGCAGGCATATCATTCGCTTTGGCATCCACCAAAGTAAAATCGTATCGATCACTGACATAGTGAATGTCGGATGGCGCATAAAAATTGCGGTGATATCCCCAATAAATATAGGACTCCCTTCCATTTTTCTCAACCGCCTCAGGGGTTTGGGCCATTGCATAAAAAGACATAAGATATAGGCAAATACAAATAAGGTTTTTCATGGGCCGATTCTAGTTTCGTGCAAATAAAATACAGATATGGAAACACCCACTACAGAAATCGGAAAAAACGGCGAATATCAGGCCATGCAGTTCCTAAAAGAAAACGGTTATCAGATCCGAGAGCAAAATTGGAAACTGGGCAAATATGAAATTGATATCATCGCTCAAAAGGAAGAAAACATTGTCTTTGTCGAAGTAAAAACGCGCAATGGCTTTGAAATCCCTGCGGACAGAATTGTTTTATCCCAGCAAAAGCAACGCATTATGAAAAGTGCGCACGCCTATATTTTGCGCTACAATATCCTACTTGAGCCTCGCTTTGACCTCATTACCATTTTTGGTTCGGGGCCTCAAATGCGCATTTCTCACATCGAATCTTACTTTTATCCAACACTGCTTTCCGCTCGCTCGCTCTAGATTCACTAATTTTGCCAAAAACAACGATATGGCAAAGTTTCAAAAACGTGATTCAGATAAAGGTGGAGAGAGAAAGGGTAGACCAACAACTACAAACAAAGGAAGATCAAGAGGGGGAGAAAAAGAAGAGCGCGGCGGAAAATCATCTGGCGGTCTTCGCGTAGGAAAATCTCGTCCTGAAAAATCTGATTCTCGCGATCAAAAATCTGCGCCTAAAAGAGAATTCAAACCAAGAACAGATAGCGGCTCTCGTGGCCCTAGAAAGGAAGGTTTCAAACCAAGAACAGAAGGCGGAAGCACTCGTTCAGAAAGAAAAGAGGGTTTTAAACCACGTGGTGAAAGATCAGAAGGATTTGCTCCAAGAGGTGACAAACCTTTTGGTAAAAAACCTTTTTCAAAAGGGCCCGGCATCGGACCTAGAAAGAAAAAATGGGACAAAGAAGAGGTTGACCAAAAACCAAGATTTAGAAAAAGCTCCAAAGATTTAGATACCGATTTCACACCCAAAAAAGCATTTATTTCTAGAACCGAAAGAGATGGCTTGGTCCGTTTGAACAAGTATTTGTCTCAAGCAGGAATTGCTTCTCGCCGCGATGCTGATGAGTTGATTGGACTAGGTCTTATCAGCATCAATGGCAAGGTGGTGACGGAATTAGGAGAAAAAATCGATCCGCAAAAAGATGTTGTCAAATATGATGATCGCGTGATTCGTCCTGAGCAATTCCGTTATGTATTGCTCAACAAGCCCAAAGGATTCCTCACAACAGACGAGGATGAAAAAGGCAGAGAAACGGTCATGAGCTTGATTCAGAATGCCTGCGTGGAAAGGATTTATCCTGTCGGAAGAATGGATAAAGAAGCGACGGGTCTTTTGCTTTTCACCAATGACGGTGATATGGCGAAACGTTTGACTACTCCAAAAAATGAATTCGCGCAATTGTACCATGTTGAACTTTCTGAAAAGATCTCACAAGGCGACATGAAGAAAATGTTGGATGGCGTCAAGCTTGAAGACGGCTTTGTGAAAGTGGAGCAAGTAGCCTATGTAGAGGGCAGTGAAGACAAAAAGCAAGTTGGATTGCGCATTCACAGCAGTAAAAACAAAATTGTTCGCCGAATGTTTGAGACATTGGGTTACCGCGTCAAGAAAATGGACCGTGTGATGTACGCCGGTCTTACCAAAAAAGATCTTCCTCGCGGAAGATACAGACACCTTACTCCTTCTGAAGTTGGATTTTTAAAGATGATTCGATAAAAATGTTGCTTTTAACGCCTACGCTGCGGCCAGAAGAAAATTTATTCCAAGATTGGATGATCTTGCTTTTTGTGCTGTGCATGTCGTTTTTAGCTTATTTCAACACGGTGTATCCCGCCAAAATCAGAAGCGTATTCAAAGCGTTTAGAAGTGATATTTACATGAGGCAATTGATGCGCGAAGAGAACATTATCCCCAGAACGCACATCTTTCTCACATTTCAACACGCCATCGTTCTTGGACTATTCGTGAATTTGGCCTATCAAATTATCTATCCGCATCAAATTGCTTCGTGGCTCCTTTTCTTATTGACGTCTTCGGGAATATTGATCATGTATGGCTTGAAATGGATGTCCATTCAAATCGCGCGTTGGTTGGCAGACGGTGATTTTACACTTTCCGAATACCAGTACCGCACTTTTGCCACCAACCGACTACTGGCCATTGCACTACTTCCTTTTGTTATTGTATTGTCCGTAACAGATATGAGCTGGGCAACATCCCTTGTTTACTTATTGGGAAGTTTGGTCATCGGGGTAGTCGTTTGGAGAATTTTAAAAGGAACTTGGACTGCCGTTGCGAATAACATTCCTTTTTTCTATATCTTTTTTTACATTTGCACTCTTGAAATTTTGCCGTTGTGGATTGGAATCATTTTAATTTCAAAATACGCGCTCAAGTAATTTCATTTTGTTTTTGAAAATGGCAGAGAAAGTTAAATCAATTCTGATTACGCAACAAGATCCGGGAAACGAGAAAAACCCCTATTTCGATATTGCTAAAAAGTACAAAATCAAAATTGATTATCGTCCTTTTATTCACATCGAAGGAATCCCTGCAATTGATTTCCGCCAGCAACGTGTCGACATTTTAGAACATCCCGGTGTAATCTTCACCAGTAGAAATGCGGTAGACCATTATTTCAGAATGGCCAAAGAAATGAGGCTAACCATTCCCAATGAAATGAAGTACTTCTGCATGTCTGAGGCAATTGCTTTCTACTTGCAGAAATACATTCTTTTCCGAAAAAGAAAAATCTTCTACGGAACGGGTACTCTGCAAGCGCTGATTGAAATTCTTCAAAAACACAAAGGAGACAAGTTATTGTTGCCTTGTTCTGATTTATTGAATCAAAATATTCCAAACACTTTAGAAAAAGAAGGATTTAACTTCTCTATAGCTACCATGTTTAAAACCGTCTGCAGTGACTTGAGTGACCTTGCCGACGTGAAATACGACATGTTGGTTTTCTTTTCTCCCTCTGATATTGAATCCTTGTTTAAGAACTTCCCCAAGTTCAAGCAAAACAATACGCGCATCGCTGTTTTTGGAAAAACCACAGCAGACGCGGCAAAAGACGCCAAGCTCAAAGTCAATATCATGGCGCCCAATCCCAACTCTCCCAGCATGAGCGCTGCTATTGAGCAGTACATCATCGAGAACAAATAAAATATAGGATATTCCTATAATTTATGCGCGGCATCGCGTTGTTGAAAGTGGCAAATTTGTCCCATGGACGATTTACTTTTAAGACAACAAATTGCGCTTTCCATTATTCCTGGACTTGGGCCCAAAAGAACGCGTGAAATGCTCCAGATTTTTCAAGACCCAATGGAGGTGTTTCGAGCGCCCATACACGACTTCCAATCGCTTTCATTCTTCAATACGGGTATCTTTCAGCACCTACGCTCCAAAGAAATCATGTTGAATGCTGAAAAAATAATGGAAGACTGCATTCGGCTAAAAATTGATATTACTTTTATTCAGGACGCAAAATATCCTCATCGATTAAAAAATTGTGAGGACGCTCCGATTGTGTTGTATTCTCAGGGCAATCCCCTCATCGCTACTCCTTTTGTTTTCTCCATTGTGGGATCACGATCGACAACGCCATACGGAATTCAATTTGTTAAAGAATTTCTAACTGCCGTTCAGCATCATCCCGTAACCATAGTGTCGGGATTGGCCTATGGGATAGACGAAGCTGCGCACAGCACTTGCAACGAACTTGGCATCAACAATATCGCTTGTCTTGCCCATGGATTGCACACCATTTATCCTGCGCTCCACCGAGGTTTGGCCAATGGCATCAAGAAAAATGGCGGCATCATTTCAGAGTATTGCCCTGGAATTTTTGCGGACAAAGAACGATTTCCGATGCGGAATCGATTGATTGCGGGCTTGTCGGATGCCACGCTGGTGATTGAATCCGAAAAGACCGGCGGGAGCATGATCACCGCACAATTTGCACAAAACTACAACCGCGACATTTATGCCCTTCCCGGTAAAATTCATGACGAAAAAAGCGCGGGTTGCAACTACCTCATTCAACAAAATATCGGTGAACTCATTTCCAGCATTCCCGATCTCTTGCATCAATTGGGAATAAAACACCAGATGGAAATCAAATTTGAAACGCCTGTATTAACGGAAAACGGAGAAAAATTATTGACCACACTCCGCCAATACCGCGAGCTCCACGTGGATGAACTTCAAATTTTTAGTGGTCTATCAGCTTCACATTTTGCAGCAGCCTTATTCGAATTAGAACTTTCAGGCATCGTTCAAAAACTTCCGGGAAATCGCGTGTCTTGCACGCGTTAACTCTCATTACATTTGCGCTATGAGTTCTGCTATTACGCTTCAACATATTCAAGCGCCCATTGCGCAAGAAATGCGTGATTTTGAACCTTTTTTTGCACAAAGCCTAAAAAGTGATCACAATCTACTGGACCGTATTTCGCATTACATCATCAAAAGAAAAGGGAAGCAAATGCGTCCCATGTTGGTCTTTTTATCAGCCAAGCTTTTTAGCGAAACATCTCACAAAACTTTCGTCGCTGCTTCTTTGATTGAACTGCTGCACACAGCCAGCCTTGTGCATGATGACGTGGTAGATGAAGCGATGACGCGCAGAGGATTTTTCTCAGTGAATGCCCTCTGGAAAAATAAAATCGCTGTTCTTTTTGGCGATTATTTACTCTCAAAGGGTTTATTAATCAGCGTAGAAAACAACACTTTCGATTTACTCAAAATCGTAGCTACAGCCGTACAACAAATGAGTGAGGGTGAGTTGTTGCAACAAGAAAAGTCAAGAAGAATGAACGTGAATGAGGAGGTATATTACCAAATCATCCAACAAAAAACAGCTTCTCTCATTGCCGCTTGCTGCCAAATGGGCGGTGCTGCCTCGAACGTTTCTGAAGAGATTCAAAAACAATTGTATGACATGGGGGTGGCCATTGGTATCGCTTTCCAAATCAAAGATGATTTATTGGATCTAGGATTTGGCGGAGACATCGGAAAGCCTGTTGGCGCGGACATTCAAGAAAATAAATTGACCCTACCCCTTTTGCATGTCCTGCAAAACGGCACGCCGGAGCAAATCAAATTCGTAAAGTCTTTGCTCAAGAAAAAAAATATTCTGAGTGCGGATTTATCAGAACTTCAAAAGTTGTTGATGCAAACAGGCTCGATTGCATACGCACAAAAAGCCATGCTCAACTTCGCACAAAAAGCCAAAGACATCCTGGCCCAATTCCCGCAAAACGATGTCAACCTCGCATTGAACAGACTGGTAGACTTCACGATTCAAAGAAATAAATAATGAGAAACCTGTTTTTCCTTTTATCCGCTATTATCGTCTTTTCCGCTTGCAAAAACGGTCCTGAGGAAGTTGTATTGGCCACCTACGGAAACGGAAATCCAATGAATGTGGTTTACAAAGACCCCAAAACCGGCGAAAAACTCGAAGAGAAAACCTTTTACGACAACAAGCAGATTCACACCGATATTTTGTACAAAGAAGACAAAAGAAATGGTACCTGCCGCTCTTTCTACAAAGACGGAAAACCATTCAGTTTGCACACTTATGAGTTGGGGGTAAAAAATGGTCCGTATCAACTTTGGTATGAGAATGGGCAAATGCGCATCGATGGATTTTACAAAGACAACAAACCCTCAGGCGTTTGGAAAAGTTATCAGCAAGACGGTACACTTATCAAAACATCCAACATGGATGCGCAAGAAAATAGTATCATTGTTCCATGATCAAATGGCTAGTCATAGCAATTTCATTTTTAGCGCTTTCCGCGAAAGCTCAAACCTCTGTCAATTTATACATTGAAAATTGGAGAAATGAGTGTATTCTCCAAATGGAAAAATATGGCATCCCCGCCAGTATCACGATGGCGCAAGGCATTTTGGAATCAGCCAGTGGCACTTCTGATTTGGCCGTTCAAGCCAACAACCATTTTGGCATAAAATGCCACAATGAATGGGACGGAAAAAAATTCTTCAAAGACGATGATAAAAAAGATGAATGCTTCCGGGTTTATAACGAGGCACAACAATCTTTTGAAGACCATTCGCTTTTTTTAAAAAGACCCCGCTACGAGACGCTCTTTCAATTGGATCCAACAGATTACAAATCCTGGGCGCATGGCCTTAAAAAATGTGGCTATGCAACAAATCCTAAGTATCCACAGCTTTTAATCGAACTCATTGAAAAGCACCAACTGTATCTTCTCGATCAAGATCAAGGACAGTCCATCTCCATGGACGACTTAAAAAAAAAACTCCAGGAGATATATTGATTCTTGATGGACGCATTCGCTACATCATTGCCCAACCCAAGGACGACCTTTCCTCTCTCACCAAAAAATACAAACTCGGAAGCTGGGAGCTGAAGAAATACAACGATACCGATGTCCAAATGTGGAAAGCGGCGGATCGTATTTATCTGCAGCCGAAAAAAAGAAATGGGCATCCCGATTTTATCATTGCCGAAAAAAACACCACCCTTTGGCAAATCTCGCAAGACAATTGCGTTAAACTCAAACGTCTCGCAAAATTCAATCATCTCACCCCAAATGCCAAGATAGACAAGGGGTCCAAGATAAAATTAAGAAAATAAAAAAGGCCACCGAAGTGACCTTTTTACTGTTGCCCGAACAGGATTCGAACCTATACAAGCAGAATCAAAATCTGCTGTCCTGCCATTAGACGATCGGGCAATTGCGTGGCAAAAATAATACGTTTTTACTTTACAATGCAAGTCTTTTCTGAAATAGATAACTTTGTAGAAAAATATTTTTTGTGATTGAGATCTTAAACTATATCAACGGGGAGCTAACTCCCGCAGTATCAGGTGGTAAATTGGATAATATCAGTCCGCGTGATGGAAAAGTTTTTTCTACGATTCCAGATAGTAACGCAGACGATGTAGAAAAAGCTGTAGCAGCGGCACAAATTGCTTTTCCAAAATGGAAAACAACGTCCAGTGAAGACCGATGCAAAATCCTGACACGCATCGCCGATCTCATTGCTGCTCATCATGACGAATTGACCCATGCAGAATCTTTGGACAATGGAAAACCAATATCCCTGGCTGGCCACGTCGATATTCCTCGTGCTGAAAGCAACATGCGTTTCTTTGCTTCTGGCGCGCAACACTTCGCAAGTGAAAGTCACGTGATGGAAAATGGTGTTGTCAATTATACCTACAGAAAACCATTGGGCGTCGTTGGATGTATCTCTCCATGGAACTTGCCTTTGTATTTGTTTACTTGGAAAATTGCTCCCGCACTTGCTGCGGGCAATTGCGTGGTGGCTAAGCCATCGGAATTGACTCCATACACCGCTTTCTTGTTCTCCAAAATTTGCATCGAAGCGGGATTGCCAGCTGGTGTATTGAACATCGTACACGGCACTGGCCCCAACGTAGGAGAGGCCATTGTCAACAACAATAAAATCAAAGCCTTGAGCTTCACGGGCGGAACAGCAACAGGCAAACGCATCGCCTCGATTCTTGCACCGCAATTCAAAAAAATGTCATTGGAGTTGGGTGGGAAAAACGCCACCTTGGTTTTTGATAATGTCGACATCGACAAAACCGTCAACAACGTGGTACGTGCTTCTTTTGCCAATCAAGGACAAATTTGCCTTTGTGGTTCTAGAATCCTTGTGCAACGCGGAATATACGAGGCATTCAAAAAAGCCTTGGTCGAAAAAGTAGCCAAAATGAAAGTCTCCGATCCACTTTCTCCTGAAAGCAAATTTGGCGCATTGGTTTCTGCAGCGCACTTGGAAAAAGTGAAATCCTATATCGAAATTGCCAAAAGTGAAGGCGGCACCATCCTTTGCGGTGGCTACTCTCCAGAAATGACGGGCGATCTAGCCGGTGGTTATTATTTACAACCTACATTGATTGAAGGATTAGACGCTCATTGCCGCACCAATCAAGAAGAAATTTTTGGACCTATCGCAACGCTGATTCCCTTCGATACAGAAGAACAGGCCATCGAATGGGCCAACTGCACTCCATACGGATTAGCCGCTTCGATTTGGACCAACAACATCTCACAAGGCCACCGTGTTGCTCAATCCTTAGAAACAGGAATCTCGTGGGTCAACACATGGCTCATGCGCGATTTAAGAACGCCTTTTGGCGGTGTCAAACAATCTGGATTGGGCAGAGAGGGCGGATGGGAAGCCTTCCGCTTCTTCACCGAACCACAAAATATTTGTATCGACCCTAATCATTGATCACGTGCCCAAAATCATCGACGGTAGCCAATACCTTAATAAAATCGAAGCGCTCAACGAATTAGAGTGGATGAGAAAAAACAAAACCCCTCTTCGTGGTTTGGATATTGTCGCTATCGAAAACACTTCGATCGAAACACACTACGAAAAAAGTGTTTGGTTTAAAACACAAAGACTGGCGTACTCACAAGCAAAATCTTTTCTGCAAAAGCAAATGATTGGCAAGTGGCAATGGGCCGAATTCAAATTGTAAAATTGTGTTAGACTTGCATTGTATTTGCGTGGTTTGCGTAAATTAGGGCATTCATCGAAATGGCGGGCGTAGATAGCAAAATATTGATTCAAAAACTGGATGCTTTTATTCGAAAGTATTACAAGAATAAAATGCTTCGAGGCGCCCTCTATTCTGTTGGAATAACGATTACCATTTATCTCCTAATCGTTTTCTTGGAATACTTGGGGCGCTTCAACACAAATGTTCGAGCCTTCCTATTCTTCTCACTCGCCGCATCGGTTATCGCAGTAATGGGTTATTACATCATTTGGCCCATGACCAAATTATTTCGTCTCGGAAAAATCATTTCCAATGAAGAAGCGGCAAGGATCATCGGCCAACATTTTCCAAACATCCAAGACAAACTGCTCAACACGCTTCAATTGCACCAAGCCGCCAGAAAAGAAAACAATGCATTACTGTGGGCTGCTATTGAGCAAAAACAAACAGAGCTTTCTCCCATCGCTTTTCAAAACGCCATCAACTTTCGAGAAAATACCAAATACCTCAAGTTTGCCTTGCCTCCTTTGTTGCTGCTGAGCGTCCTTTTGGTGGCTACTCCTTCTACCATCATGCGACCCACCAAACGCATTGTCCAATTTTCAAAAGCAGCTGAAGATGCTCCTTTTCAATTCGTGGTAACCTCTCCATTGCGGGTAACGGAAAATCATGATGCTGTTATCGAGCTCGAACTTCAAGGAAATGAGATCCCCGAAAGGGTTTATTTGGTGAAGGGAAATCAAAAACTATTGTTGGAGAAAAAAGACCTTTTCCACCACCAAATTCTATTTCCCCACGTCGAAGAATCTTTTGATTTTTACTTCACTGCCGCGGATTACAACAGCCAATCTTTTTTGCTGCAAACCATCGCAGAACCCAAAATGCTTGGCTTACAAGCCACCATTACTTTTCCCGCCTATCTCAAAAAATCTCCTCAAGTTATCGGACAATCGGGCGACCTCTCCGTGCCGGAGGGAAGTACCATTCATTGGAATTTCAATAGCCAAAATGCTGACCAAATTGTTTTGATGGTCAATCAATCGTCGCAAACCATTCCCGTCGAGGATAACCTCGCCGAATGGGAAACACAAGCGATGACTTCCTTCGGCTACCAAGTCATTCCGCAATCCGCCGCGGCTCCAAGTCCCGACTCGTTGTCCTTCTGGGTAAACGTTATTCCAGATCAATATCCCACCATCAGCTTGCTGGATAAAATGGATTCCACCCAAAACAACTTGCACACACTTACCGGCGAAATTCAAGATGACTATGGTTTATCCGCGTTGTTCTTTTGTACAAAACAACCGGGTCAAAAATGGAACAAACAAAACGTCAATATCAACACGCAAAGCACTTCAGATATTTACTTCTTGCCTTTTGATGTCAGCTCATTCTCGCTGAATCCTGGAGATACTCTGGCTTACTATTTCGAAGTGTGGGACAACGATGGTATCCATGGTGCCAAATCCAGTAAAACGTTGATCCAAAAATACATCGTGCCCTCTGACGAAGACATGGAAAACAAGTCGGACCAGCAACGTGAAGAATTGATTGACGACCTTTCCAAAGCCCAACAGGAATCTCAAAAAATTCAACAAGCGCTCAAAGACTTGGAGAAAAAAATGTTGGAGAAAAAAGAAGCGGATTGGCAGGACAAAAAGAAACTGGACGACCTTCTCAAAAGACAAGAGCAATTACAGGAAAAATTAAAGGAGCTGCAAAAGGAAAATCTGCAACACCAAGAGGAGCAGAAAAACCAAATGGAACTTCCAGAAGAACTGCTGGAAAAACAAAAGAAACTGGAAGAGCTCATGGAGCAGCTCATCGATCCCGAAACCAAAAAGATGATGGAAGAGCTCCGCAAGATGATGGAGAACGTCGATAAAAATGAGTTGCAAAAAGAAATGGATCAACTTCAAAACAAAGAAGAAAATCTGGAGAAAGAAATTGATCGCGCGCTCGAACAATTGAAAGAATTGGAAGTAGAGCAAAAAATGGAAAAAACCATCCAGGAATTGCAAGAACTTTCTGAAAAGCAAAAAGAACTTTCCAAAGAAGCAGAAGAAGGAAAGAAAGATGCCAATCAACTGCAAAAGGAACAAAATGATTTGAATGAAAAATTCAAAGATGTCCAAGACGACCTGAAGAAATTAGAGGAGCTCAACCAACAATTGGAAAACCCCAAAGACCTTCCCAAAACGGAAGAGTTGCAAAAAGAAATTTCCGATAGCCAAGAAAAAAGCAGCCAAGATTTAAAAGGCGGCAAAAAGTCTAGTGCCAGCAAAAATCAAAAAAATGCGGCAGAAAAAATGCAGGAGATGGCAGAGAAAATGGAGTCGTCCATGGAGCAAGAGCAAGAAGAACAGCAAGAAGAAGATGCCGCGGCATTACGCCAGCTGTTAGAAAACTTGGTATCCTTGAGTTTCAGTCAAGAGAAATTGATGAATGACTTTGCCAAATTGAACATCGCAGACCCCAACTACGATTCTTACGGCCAAAGACAGCGCAAAATCAATGATGACATGAAGATGGTTGAAGATTCGTTGTTTGCCCTCAGCAAGCGCGTTTCAGAACTTTCTACTTTCATCAACAAAGAAGTTGGAGACATCCAAAACCACATGGGATCTGCGCTCAAATGGATTCCAGAAAGGCAAATACCTGCAACGCGCGCGGAGCAGCAATTTGTGATGACAGGACTCAACAACCTGGCTTTGATGCTCGACGAGTCCCTCAAACAAATGCAGCAACAGCAGCAACAAAAGAAGAGTCAGAAGTCTGGCAATGGCAAATGCAAGAAGCCCGGACAAAGTCAAGGTGGAAAAAACAAATCCAAGCCCAGTGCGGGACAGATGAAGAAGATGCAAGAATCATTGTCCAAGCAATTAGAAGATTTGAAAAAACAAGGGCAGAACAAAGGGCAAAGCAAAAGTGGCAACAATCCACAACTCAGCAAGGAGTTGGCGGGTGCTGCGGCCAAGCAAGCTGCATTGCGCAAGATGATGGAAGACAAAGCCGCGGAGATGAATCAAGACGGAAGCGGAAAAGGAAATGAGATAAAACAAATTGCCAAGGAGATGGAGCAGATCCAAAAAGACATCGTCAACAACAACATCACCGAAGAAACCTTGCGCAGACAAAAGGACATCCTCACCCGCTTGTTGCGAGCGGAGAATGCCGAGCGCACCCAGGGTGAAGATGAAAAACGCGAGAGCAAAGAAGGGCAAAACATCAACCAAACCCCACCACCCGGATTGGAAGAGTACATGAAAAAGAAAAACAAAGAGGCTGAATTGTTGCAAACCATACCGCCACAACTCAAGCCCTACTATCGAAACAAGGCCAATCAATACCTCATGAATCAAATTCCAAAATAAATTTTTCGATTTTTGAAACCTTCCGTTTTGATTTTCGTATACCTTTCGAATTGAATAATATTATGGCCACTCAAAGAACTTTAAAGTTTGCTTCTGATGTAGAGAATATACACCTTGCTGAGCAATTGATAGATGATGTTTGCGCAACATTTCAGGTGCGTGAAGAGTTCTATGGTGAAATTTTGATTTCACTGACAGAGGCCGTTAACAATGCCATTGTGCATGGCAATCGTTTAGATCCCAACAAAGAAGTCAATATTATTTTCGAAGAAGACGGAAAGTTTATGCACTTCACCGTCGAAGATGAAGGTGCAGGATTCGACTTCAATAGCCTACCCGATCCAACAGCACCCGAGAACATTGAAAAGCCCCATGGGCGCGGTGTTTTCCTCATGCGCCAGCTCGCAGACAGCTGCGAATTCGAAGACGGCGGCCGAATTGTGAAGTTAGGGTTTGAGGTGATCGGGAAATAGAGGCAAATTGGCTTTCGCCAGTAAATCGGGAAATCAATAAATCAGTGTATCGGATTTTCCCTCCTACTCGAACGAAGTGAGAGAAAGGAGGGATGTCCTGACGAGCGCCAGCACTGTCTGGACGGGGTGGTCATTTCAGAAGGAGAAACACAAACGGAATGAGAGCATGTCCTGTTTAATCACCGGCCAAATTTCACCAACAAAACCGCAATATCCGATGGGTTAACCCCGGAAATTCTACTGGCTTGCCCGATGGTCTCTGGACGAACGGCACTCAACTTTTGTCGAGCTTCAGTGCTCAAACTTTGCATCTGGTGGTAATCAAAATCTATCGGAATTTTCACATAATCCAATCGAGTCAACTTATCCGCTAATAATTTTTCCTTCTCGATGTAACCGGAATATTTCACTTGAATTTCCGCTTGCTCCAAAGATTCTTGTTTATAACCCTTTAAAGCGACTTTCTTGGATATTTGCTCACTTACCCCTATCAACCCATTTAAGGTTGTTTGTGGGCGAGATAAAAGGCTTAAAACAGAGGTCTTGTTGGGTATTTCACTTGAACCCATTTCAGTGAGATACGCATTGGCCTCTTCGGGTTTGATGCTGGTTTCTTTCAACATCTCCATAATCTCTTGGGTTTCTTGTCGTTTGATTTCCAATTCACGCATGCGCTCATCTGTTGCCAATCCAAGGGCATGGCTCATCGGCGTTAATCTTTCATCGGCGTTATCTTGGCGCAAGAGGGTTCTGTATTCTGCGCGGCTGGTGAACATTCGATATGGTTCATCTGTGCTCTTGGTAATCAAGTCATCAATCAAAACCCCGATATAAGCTTGGTCGCGATTCAAAATCATGGGCTCTTTTCCTTTAACCGAAAGGGCCGCATTGATACCTGCCATCAAGCCTTGACATGCCGCCTCTTCATAACCTGTCGTTCCGTTAATCTGTCCAGCAAAATATAATCCTGGAACATCTTTGGATTCGAGCGTATGCAGCAATTGATTGGGTGGAAAATAATCGTATTCGATTGCATATCCGGGTCGGAAAATTCGAGCATTTTCAAATCCTTCGATTTCTCGCAAAGCGCGAACCTGAACTTCCTCCGGTAAACTTGTCGAAAATCCGTTGACATAAATTTCTACCGTTCGCCAACCCTCAGGCTCGACGAACAATTGATGGTGATCTTTATCCGCAAATCGCGTAATCTTATCTTCAATCGACGGGCAATATCGCGGACCAGAACCGATGATTCTTCCTGTGAACATCGGCGACTTTTCAAAACCTTCTGCAAGGATTTGGTGCACTGTTTCATTGGTGTTTGTAATCCAACAAGAACGTTGTTTTTTTAAGGGTTCAGTTGTTGAACTATAAGAAAACTTAGAAGGATTTTTATCCCCCTCCTGCTCAACCATTTTATCATAATTCAAACTACGTCCATCCACTCGTGGCGGCGTTCCAGTTTTCATTCGACCGGCTTGAAATCCCATAGCCACCAACTGTTCCGTGATTCCCTCTGAGCGCTTCTCCCCCATTCTTCCACCAGACAATTGTTGTTCGCCAATGTGTATCACACCGTTCAAAAAAGTACCACTTGTGATGATGACTTTTGGCGCAAAAAATTCAACACCGATAGAAGTTCGAACCCCCTTCACCTGTCCATTATCAAACAAAATTTCCTTCACTGAATCTTGCCAAAAAAAGACATTTGGAATCGACTCCAGTTGCAAGCGCCACTCCTCAGCAAACATCATTCGATCGCTCTGACACCTCGGACTCCACATCGCTGGACCTTTGGAAATATTCAACATACGAAACTGGATTGCACTCTTATCAGAAACAATTCCACTGTATCCACCCAATGCATCAATCTCCCGAACTATTTGACCTTTGGCAATTCCACCCATGGCTGGGTTGCAACTCATTTGGCCTATTTTATTCATATCCATAGTAATTAAAAGTGTTTTTGCACCCAAATTACCTGAAGCTGAAGCGGCTTCATTACCTGCATGACCTGCACCTATTACTATGACTTCAAATCTATTTTCCATAAATGTTCCACGTGAAACAATTTTTTAATTTTATAACTTCAATACTAAAATATTTACTTCTTTAAGGGTGAATTTGTAGACAAATATAGGGCAATAGCTTCATTTTCGCAAGTCCTCATTTTAACAATTTGTTCACTTTTTTTATCTTGATAACCAATAAGATGAAGTAACCCGTGTGCTATTACTCGAATGAATTCTAAGCTATATTTTTGATTCAATGAAGTAGCGTTTTCTTTTACACGATCTAAGCTAATGTAAAGTTCACCCTGGATACATTTATTATCTGTTCCCAAATCAAATGTGATAATATCGGTGTAATAGTCGTGATCCAGAAATTGACGGTTCATTACGAGCAATTCCTCATCTGTAACAAAAATGATATTCAAATCCCGGATAGAATGGCCATGGAGTGCAACTAAACGCTCCAACCAAAGAGAAATTCTTCGATTAGAGGCGAAATAAGGGCGCTTTACGCCTTGGAAATAAATAGATACTGCCATACCGACAAAAGTCGATTTTTGAGGCATATACAAACGTGCTAAACGGAACGAAGAATAAACAGGTCAATGTTCGTTACCTGCTTTCACGTGAAACGGATAGACAACAGCTTTAGAAAACATCATTGTTGCCAATAACTATTATCTCAAGTTTGAAGGAAAAGAAATCAACGACGAAACGGAAAGAACCCCCATTTATCCTCCTTTTAATGACGCCTCTTTTTATCCCAATTTCAGTGGAGAAAAAGAACAGAAACCTTACAAAATCACTTTAATGCGAGAGGAAGGATCAGGAGAATATGAAGTATATTCATTTGAAATCAAATTCTCTGATTACGCAGGAAAAAACAGCTTCACCGTATCTCCTAGAGATGGATATAAGTTTCAATTTAAAATGTCCTGGCCCGCTTGGTGGTAAAGAATCACAAAGCTTACATCCCCTTGGGTAAGATTTTCACCCCATCAACTTTGATGATTTCTCCAGCTTCGTAGGTGACAACCAAACGTTGCTCACCCAATTCATTGTAATAAATCCAATCTCCCTCGCGGAGGCCACTTTCATATTCACCCTTCTCCATGACGTGACCATTGGGAAACCACATCTTATGCTTTCCACGTGGAATTCCCAAGTTGAATTCTCCCTCAAATGCCGGTTGGTCTGTATTGAAATAATACCATTTCCAAACACCATTTTTCTCACCATCCAAGTATTCACC
>CANFLZ010000006.1 GCA_947448135.1 Flavobacteriales bacterium | reverse complement strand
GTGGCTACAATGTTTCCAGCTGCGTTGGCAATGATGAACATGTACTGCCCCACTGTGCTTGTTGTTGTAAAATCAACTGTAGCCGCTGTATTGTTGCAGAAAGAAAGGACAGATGGAGACGCGATGGTTCCGCCAGAACAAGGAGGTTGATTCCAAGTTCCAGGAGTCAATGTTTGCAAAACATAGGTGTTTACTGCAAAAGGAGATCCACCATCTGGAATACGCGATTGTGTTAAATCTGTACCTGTTGTTTGTGCTGTTTCGTCAAACTGGAAATATCCAGGGAACAATACATCCAAGGTCAAGCCTGTAATCAAATTGGTTGCTGTTGCATCCGCAGTTCCATATACTTGAGCATCTACCAGGTTTAATCCTGTTGGCGCTGTTCCGTTGGGAAAATCTACTGCATCAGCGTGATAAATCGCTACAGCATCTGCACCGTTTTGGAACAAGGCGTTTGTGAAAGTCAAATCGACATTGACTGTCAATGCATTTCCCAAGACGAAAAAACCTTGGGCATCGCAAACGCGACCGTCCAAGTCAATTGCATTGTAGCTCAAGCCTGTTGCGCCATCAAAAAAGACAACCACCAAGCTATCCAAGCTTTCATTGGGCAACCCAAAAAGTTCAATAAACTCCCTGGTATCTTGGCCTCCAGGGTTGTCGGCATTCACTTCGTTAATGACCACCGTTGTTTGAGCCATCATGATGCTCGACCACAACAAGCCTACAACGAATAAAAGTTTTTTCATTTCGATAAGGTTTAATTAATTAGTTCCAACTGAATAAGACGACAAAAATCATAAAATGGTTGAGTTGGTTGCAAAAAAAAGGAGGCAAGGCCTCCTTTTAACATTTGAAACGTTGGTTATTTCACCACTTTCAACGTAGAATTCATTTTGTTGGATGAAATCAAATAGACACCTGCTGGCATATCCATCAAATCCACAACCATTGTTGTAGCCGATGTGCTGGCAAATTGTTTCACCAAAGAACCATTGATTGTCCATACTTGAATCGTTCCCAACTCACTTGGTGCTGTAATCCACCATTTGCCATCGTGCATAACCGTTGACTTCCAAGTGCTCAATTCGATTGTAGAAATTCCAACCGTACCACCACCATTGGTAGCGCCAGGAGTTGGAGCTTGCGCAACAAACAAAGACAACGTATTGGCCGCGCCGCCATCTGGCACACGTGATAATGATTCTGTATTGTTTGCCGCACCTTCATCTGCTTGGGTTTGACCAGGCGCAAATAATGCCATTAGTTCAGCATCATCCGCATCGGCTGTTCCATACACCAAAGCATCCACCAATCCTGTTGTCGATGGAGCTGTACCATCCGGATAATCGGCTGCTGCTGCTTGGTACAATGCTACTGCATCGGCTCCGTTTTGAATGGCATTGTTGGCTACTGAAAAATTCATATTGACATTGGGAACATATGATGATCCCACTACAAAAAATCCAGAGGCTGGAATCGTTTGTCCTGCTAAATCAACTGTGCGATAAGAAGCATTGTTGGCATCTCCACCGTTGAAGAAAACCAAAATGTAACCGTCTAAAGATGTGTTGGGTGTCCCAACCAATTCAACAAATTCTAAGGTGTCAGAACCAACTTGATCCGCATCCAATTCGTTAATCAATATCGATTGTGCACTCATTTGAACACCACCGATACAAGCTAAAAAGAATAAAATTTTCTTCATGTACATATTTTTTTCAAAAGTATTACAAATGTCTGATGCGCCAATCCTTTGGGTAGTGATTACTCAAACGAAATTGCACTCCCTTAACCCAAGTTAAATCTCTTCCTTTCCATTGCGCAATGGCCCAACCCTGCGGCACTTGCTCTTCCATTCTCAAATCTTCGCCTCTGAGCAGATTCAAGGCTTGTTCATCGCTGACTGCAATACGAGGGATTTTTTGCGATGCCATTTCAGCCCTCAGCAACCCAACATGAGGAACAAACTTTTTGATCCACTGCCCCAAAGGCACTCCCAATTGTCGAATCGTCAAGGCGCGCCAATCAGCATAGTCTCCAATAAAATAGGAAACTTCATTGTGCTCATTTCGCCACATGGGAATTCCATCGACGGATAAGAAAGATTCCACCTCTACCTTCTCTTTTCGAGTCATCGCCACCCATTCATTTTTGTATTCATTGGGTTTGAATCTTTTCTTCTCGCGACGATCACTGGATCGTTTTACCCAAATCGAACAGAAAAAGCCTTCACCGCGTCCATCCTGTGGCAAGAATCTCCAGGCGGTAAAACCATTCTCTTCTACTTTCCGGGCTTGATCAGGCATGGCCACTTCAGCGTAATTGTCCCAAAGGCCAGAATCTTGCATGGCCAAACACTGCTCTTCATTTTCTTCTCGGTTGAAGGTACAGGTAGAATAAATCAATATTCCGCCTGGACGGAGCAAGCGACAAGCTTCTTGTATCAATTCGCTCTGAATGGATGCGCAGTTTTTTACTCCTTCTACACTCCACTCTTTCCTTGCTTCTGGATCTTTCCGGAACATCCCTTCCCCGCTGCATGGCGCATCCAACACAATGCAATCAAATGTCTCTGAATATGGTATTTCTCGCACTTGATTTTGTATCACTACACTCCTAGGGTCTGCCCATTTGCACAAATTTTCTTGCAAAACAAAATTCCGTTTCCCTACAATCTCATTGCTCACCAGAATAGCATCTTCATCCATTGCACTTAAAACCAACAAAGATTTTCCACCTGGAGCCGCGCAAGTATCCAGAATTCTTTTGAAGGAATGCTTTTGATTGAGTTGATGGAAAATAGAACCAATCACCATCGAGCTTGACTCTTGTGGATAATATTCTCCCAAATGAAAACGAGGATCAATGGTAAAAGATGGTCGGTCTTGCAGATAAACACCACCTGGGCAGTAGGTGATCTTCTCCTCATTCTCCCAAATTGGAGAGGGTTCTCTTTTGCGCACAGAAACTGCAGCAGGCCGATCCAAGGCTGATAATATCGCTTGGGATTCTTCGCCAAACTGTTGGGTCAAGCGATCGATAAATGCTTGAGGGAAATTATTGGCCATTGGAATTTTCTTTTTTTCGCCCTCGTAAAAATGCCGGAGGCTGCACTTTCAAACGTGGCTTTAATCGAGATGGATCATTTTTATTTTCACTTCTTTCTCGAACAAACTCCAGCGGATTGATCTTGAATAAATTCTCTTTCCACTTGTCCTTCCAAGTTTTTTTATTCACCTCGCCCTCATTTACCCATCCCTTCCATTCTTCATCATTCTCCGACTTGAATACAAGGCCATTCCAAGGCCCTTTCATCGAAATAAAGAATTTCTTTCCATCTTCAGTAGGTTTTTGATTGGGATCACGAAGCAGTAAATCACGAACATGAAATCCCATCAGATAATCCACTTCATTGTCCAACGAATGTTTGGCTTTTAAGACCATATTCAATGCCGATGTGTTGATCTCCATCCAGGGTATATCAATCCATCCATCTTGAATCGTTAAAATGTTTTTTAATGATTTGAAGCGAACATGCTTCAATTTCTCCGCAAGCAAATCCTCGTCAACAATCGGGGATATCCATTTATTGCGTTTCATGAAATCAGCAACCCCGGTAAGGATTTTCCAATCTAAAATTTCGCCATCCGCAATTTCTACATCCAAGAATCCCGATAAGGTTTCTTTCTTCACTTTCCAATCTGGAGCAAGGTTGACATGCATCTCAATATCTGCATTCAGATTGCCTACCAACTGCTCTTCGACGATTACGTCTTGATCGAAATTTTGAAATTCGTGCATCAATTTTTTGATGTCAATATTTTCAGACTTGGCAATCAATTCCAAAGCAACATCGTTGTTCATCAACAATGCAGCGTTGAGGCTTCCTGAAACCTTTCCATTGGCTGTTTTCAGTGCAAAATCTTGGACTTGCAAATGCTTTCTGTCCAATTCCAAATGGGCTTGAATATCCTTGGCGGAAAATTCTTTGTGGTCCAATTCGTCGCAATTGAGGTAGATATTAAAATCAGCGAAATAAGGCAACGCAAGGGTTTTGGTATTGTTCATTTCCATGATCCAATTGTCAACCGTTACGTGGTGAGATTTCACATTCAACTCTGCCATCATAATCGCATCACCCTTGGCCCAATAGTCCAAGACGTGGTTCCATCGACCGGTGACATCAAAATCGGTATCACCCCATTTCCCAACCCATTGATGAATGATTGCATTCCCTTCATGCAATTGAACAACACCATTTAAATCTTGCAGTCGGTAATCCAAACCTTTGATTCCCAAATTGACATTTTGCAAGATTAAATTTCCTTCGGCTTTGATACTCTCCCAATCCAAGGTTGAATCGGATAGCAACTGCACTTTGCCCACTAGTCTGGAATTCAGACTGCATCGTCCCTCTACATTTTCAAGCGTGTCCCACTTGAGAAAATCATGAATATCCGACAACGCTCCTTCCACCTCTACTTTGAGATCAATTTCTGGATTATCCGTTTGAGAAACTTTGCCAGAAACTTTCCATTTTCCACCGCCCAAACTCCCCTCTAATTGTTGAATTGTGCAAACGTCTTTTCCATTAATAATTTCAAAATTCAATTGAAGCGTTAGTTCTTCCAAAGCGGTTCCCGATTTCGGCTCAATCAACTTTCCATTTTTGCCTTTTATAGCAACTTGAATTTTTGGATTGGAGAACTTGCCGTCAAAACTGCCATTGATAGACAATGTGCCATTGGGCTGATAGGATTTGATTGGGCCTGAAATCCAGGCGGGCATCGCGCCAATCCACTTCTCGGCTGAAATGGATTCACTGGTCCATTGGCCATGTCCCAATCCCTGTTTAAAATCGAGCCAACCCGTAATCGAAATCGGAGAATTGAGAATTTCCCAATCACCCTGAGCAATCTCTAAATACTGCCTCGTTTGATCGTACATCACCTCGCCTTCCCATTGCCAAGAAATATTGTGCACGTAAGTCTTCCCGTCCATGTACAAATCCTCCAGTAGTGCATCCGTATTTACTTCTAATAAAATTTGCTCGTTGGAAAAATTTCCCTTCAATTGTAAATCCTTGAAATTGGTAGATTGAAAAAAGTCACTTCTTGCATCCCAGTAAACGATATCGGTAGATTTAAAACGCATTTTACGCAAGCCCAATTGAAAATCACTACCCGCGGAGATTTCTTGGAGCACTTCCCAATTGTTGTTTCCGTTCTTGTCCTTGATAAAATTGAGTTGCGCATTGTCAATCAAAATTTTTGAAATGCTGTAACTGCCTGACATTGCATCCAACCAATCAAAAGCCAACGCAAACTTTTTAGCATACAGCAGCGTATCACCTTTGGCAAATGCATCTTCAACATAAATGTCTTTCATCTCAACACCCAATAAGGGAAATGAAGACCAAATCGAAATATCAATGGAGGAGTAACTCGACTTTGTTTTTAAATTTTCCTGAATGCCCGCTACAGCCTTGGAAATGATATCGTCTTTGTATACAACAACAATGGTAGTCAAAGAAATCAAAAGCAGCGCTATTATCGCGAGCAGCGACCACATCAATTTGCGCAACCATTTCCTTTTCTCCATCATTCAAAAATAGTTGGAGAAAGCTGGCAAAGGGTTTGGAGAAAATAGAATTGGAAACAAAAGAGTGTTAATTCTGAGCGATCGTCATTTTCATGGAGCGCCATAGAAAACGAACCATGATGATACAGAATACCGACCCAGTGATCAAAACTGTGGTCAATATTCCCAACACTATTCCGGGCGTAAATTCAACAGGATAGCTCTCCACCACTGCGCCTTCCATCGTTATGAAGCCCAATTTCTGCTGCAAGAAACAGATCAAGACACCCAAACCAACGCCAATACATGAACCGATGGCATTGATCAATATTCCCTCAAGTGTGAAAACACGTCTGATGAATTCGACTGAAGCACCCATCGATTGCAAGACAGCGATGTCTTTTTTCTTTTCAATCATCATCATGGACAATGCCGCTACGATATTGAAAGTTGCGATAAGGAGAATAAAAAACAAGATAGCGAAGGTGGCCCATTTCTCCGATTGTGTGGTTTTATATATCAACGCATTGCGTTCATTTCTCGTGGTAATCTGCAAAGAATCTTTTTGCAAAATGGGCTGCCATTTCTCCTGAAAAGTAAGGGCGTCCTCCTCCCTGTTAAGATAAATTTCACAGCTTGAAATTTCTCCTTTTTTGTCGAGCAATTGTTCCGCTTTTGACAAGGGAACAAAAACATACTTTACGTCCAACTCCGCATTGGCAGAGAATACGCCCATCACGTAGGCATCCATTTCTGCAAATGCATTTTCACGAAAACGAGAGAGTTTTTTTCCTGGAATAGGCGCACGCAATTGAAAACTTTGCCCGAGATGATCTCCAACCGGAATTTTTAATTCGCCACAAACCCCCAATCCTGGAACTGCGCCACAGTGCATCGTGTCTGAAGTGTCAAATCCACCTGCGATGGTCAACTGCGACATGCCCGAATGATTGCCGTAATCATTAGAAACGCCCTTCATTTGAATCACCGCATCTGCGGCATCGTAATGGATCCAAACATCGCTCTCCAAAACAGGTTCTGCAAATTTCACTTGAGCATCTGAGAGCAAGTCTTGGCTGATCAAATCTTGACGAAAGAATTTTTTACTCGGAGAATGGATAACGATGGGAGCATCGAAATGAGAAAACAAATCATCCACTAGATTTTCAATTCCCTGAAAAGCGGACATCACAATAATCATGGCCGCCGCAACAAAGGCAACGACAATCATGGAAATGGAAGAGATTAATCGAATAATCCCTTTTGATTTTTTAGAAAATAAATAGCGATATGCGAAGAATAAATCCAATCGCATTTTACTTCCAGGCTTTTACAATTAAACCAGTTCCAGTAGAATTGTGCACACGAACATCGATGGCATTTAATACAAAAGCGATCGGGTAGGCAATCAAATAATAGAAAGGAAGAATCGCGTAAAACAGTCCACTAGCATTGAGCATTAACATGGGATACTTCATACTCAACAACCATGAAATACGTCCCGCTTTTCCGTAGGAATAACGAATATCCCAACGTTCAAAACCAGCTGTACGAAGCTTTTGAGCCATATCATCGATTCCATATCCGTCCCGAACATGCTCCTCAATGAAGCTGGTCTCTCCGTCATCATGAACATCACTTCCACCTTGATCACTGGGTGTGGAGATGAGCAACATTCCCCCTTTCTTCAAACTGTTGCAATAGTTGGTTAAAACTTGCACATCTTCTTCGATGTGTTCCATTACATCAACACACAACACCAAATTGTATTTCTCGGGGCGCACAAATGTGGTCAAATCACCTGTTTGGAAATGAACATTAGCAACACCCTGCTTTTTGAAAAATTGATCGCAATCCGCTACTTGTTCTTCTTTTAAATCAACTGCATCAATGCTCTCGTATGGACACTCTTTGGACATGCGGTATGTGTACTGACCAAATCCGAAACCTGCATCCAAAATATGCACTGCTCCCTTCTGCTCCGCTTTCCATGCTTTCAAAGCACGTCTGATATGCCAAGATCGGAGTAATAGCAAATCGAGCAATTGGTAAAACAAAACGCGTGTCCATCCTGCGGTATTGAATACCACACCTAATTTTCTTTTAATGGGATCGTAATGCATGATTACTTTTTCAATAAACGATTAATTTCTTCTGAATAATCCAATGAATCGTCAATAAAAAATTGCAATTCCGGAACTTTTCTCATTTGTTTTCCAACCACCAATCCTAAGTTTTTTCTGACCAATGCAGCATTTTCCTCTATCCACTCCAATACTACTTCACGCTTCTCGACTGGGAAAACCGAAATGTACACCTTCGCATATCCCAAATCAGGTGAAACCCTTACCATCGTTACTGTTACCAAAATCCCTGGGAACCAATCGTTGCCATTTCTTTGAAAAATGGTCGACATTTCCTTTTTGATCAAGGCTGAAAATTTCTCAAGTCTTACTCCTGCCATGCTCCAAAGGTAAGCCATCCTTGCCATAGCTTTGCTGAATGAATAAAATTCATGGATATACATTAAGATTGGCCACCCCAGAAGATGTTCCGCAAGCGCTTGGTTTGATTCAAGAATTGGCTACCTATGAGCGTGAGCCAGAAGCGGTAACTGTGACGGTTGAATCGATGATTCGTGACGGATTTGGAGCGGACCCCTCCTATGTCATGTGGGTGGTAGAAAAAGACAATCAGGTTGACGGAATAGCAGTCTGCTATGTTCGATACAGCACTTGGAAAGGTAGGATGCTGTATTTGGAAGACTTGGTGGTAACAGAAAGTAAGAGAGGATTGGGATTGGGGAAAGCGCTTTTTGAAAATTGCGTTCGATACGCCAAAGAAAAAAATTACCAAGGAATGGTATGGCAAGTTTTGGATTGGAACACACCCGCCATTGAATTTTATCAGTATTTTGGCGCGCAGTTGGATCCTGAATGGATCAATGGAAAATTGGATAAACAACAATTGGATAACTGGAAAATAGGCGATGAAAATTTATAAGTTTGGTGGAGCCAGTGTGAAAAATGCGGAAGCCGTCCGCAATATGACCCGCATTGTACAAATGGGCGGAAACTCACTCATGGTGATTGTTTCAGCCATGGGAAAAACAACCAATGCGTTGGAAACGCTTCATCAAAAATGGCGATTGCACGAAGACCTATCCAGCACAATGCAAGAGCTTTTCAATTTCCACCATGAAATTGCGCAGGAACTGCTCATCACCGAAGATTCACTTTGGATGCAACAGTGGAAAAAACTTCATTCGTATTTGCAAACTGAACCAGCAGGTGAATTTGACGAAACCTACGACCAGATCATTCCGTTTGGAGAAATTCTATCTACCTCCATTATTCATGACCACTGGAACGCTGTTGGTTTTAGACACCTTTGGTTGGACGCTACGCTTTACATTGAAACGGATAATCGACACCGAGAAGCCAGAATTCAATGGCCTTCGACTATGGAAAAAATGAGCACGTTGGACCTTAACGCCACTTGCATCACCCAAGGATTTATTGGCAAATACAACAACGGTAAAATGACAACACTTGGAAGAGAAGGGTCTGATTATTCCGCATCCATTTTTGCCCATTGTCTAGAAGCTGAAAGTGTTACCATTTGGAAGGATGTTGCGGGCATGCTCAATGCAGATCCCAAAAAACACCCCGAGGCTGTTTTAATTCCAAAACTGAGCTATGCCGAAGCCATTGAACTGGCCTATTACGGGGCAAGTGTCATCCATCCCAAAACCATTCAACCCCTGCAGCAAAAAGGGATTCCACTGCATATTCGCTCTTTTATCTCTCCGCAAGATGCCGGCACCAGCATTGGAGAATTTAAGATCGAAAATTACCCCGCTTGTTACATTGAAAAAGAAGGGCAGTTTTTGATTTCTATTTCAACTTTGGATTTTGGATTTATCGTGGAAGATAACTTGGAGGAAATTTTCTCCGAGATTTCCAATCGCGGAATCAAAATCCAGATGATGGAAAATGGAGCCCGCAGTTTTTCCATGTGTGTGCAATGCGAAGAAGAGAAATTACTTTCCCTTCAAAATGCACTAAAATCACGTTACAAAATGCGTTACAACGCGAATGTCACTTTGATAACGATCCGACATTATCATACTGAGGATCTACAAAAAATGGAGAAGCAGACTGTATTATTGGAACAAAAAAACCGGACTATCGCCCGGTTCGTTGTACAAAATCCCTAAGAATTCTCAGTATTCGTCTTCGTTGAAGAAGAAATCTTCCTTGGTGGGGTAATCCGGCCAAATATCTTCGATGCTTTCAAAAACTTCTTCATCATCTTCAATTTGTTGAAGGTTTTCTACAACCTCCAATGGAGCACCCGCACGCATGGCGTAATCAATCAACTCATCTTTTGTTGCGGGCCAAGGGGCATCCTCTAAATACGAGGCCAATTCAAGTGTCCAATACATAGTTCAGTTGTTTTTAAGGGTTAAACGCTTACTAACTTGCTGCGAAAGTAAAATTTTCGCTTGAAATTACAAGTAAAACATCAAAAAAGGAAAATTATTTTTTTTCAGGGATCCAAAAAACAGGGCTTTTTCCTTGTTGTTTGAGCAGCCATCTTGACAACACAAAATAGTAATCCGACAATCGATTTAGGAATTGTGGGATTTCGGCTTGAACAGGTTCAACCTCATGCAAAGCCCACACAGCGCGCTCTGCGCGTCTGCACACGCAGCGAATAACATGTGCTTGCGCCGCTTCCCAGGAACCTCCCGGCAAAATAAAATGCTGGATGGGTTCCATCTGAGCCTCCATCTCGTCCATCAATTTTTCCAACCACTCCATATCCTTTGTCTCGATTTTGGGCAAGTTGATCTTGTCTTCCATGCCTGGCTCTGTCGCTAACCAGCTGCCCAAAATGAACAAACGCTCTTGCACCCAAATGTGCAAATCTGTTCCGATCACCGTATTCAAAAGTCCGATATGCGCATTTAATTCATCCACATTTCCATATGCTTCGATGCGAAGATCATGTTTTTTGAGACGCTTAGCACCCAGGATTCCTGTGGTTCCCTGATCGCCTGTTTTCGTATATACCTTCATGATATAATCAGAATTAAATTTTATGTGGCGAATATACTCTGTGCGCCCTATTTTTGTGAAGATACGGGAATCTAAGATGACACCAGATAAACAAGAACGATACGATCGAGCCTATTTAAAAATGGCATTGGAATGGGCAAAGCTCTCCCATTGCACACGCAAACAAGTGGGCGCGCTGATTGTAAAGGATGGCATGCTCATTTCGGATGGATACAACGGAACGCCAAGCGGCTTCCCCAACGTCTGCGAAAATGACAACGGTGACACCCATTGGTACGTGCTACATGCAGAAGCCAATGCCATTACCAAAGTGGCCAAGTCGACGCACGACGCAAAAGACTCCACCCTGTATATCACGTTATCCCCCTGCAAAGAATGCTGCAAACTTGTGCTGCAAGCCGGCATTCGACGATTGGTCTACATCGAAGAATACAAAGACAACACTGCCATCGAATTTTTAAAATCTGCTGGTGTTCAAGTGGTGCAAATTTCACAACCTTAAGGCAATGGAAGAAAATCAAGATATGGAAAAAAAGGTGGTAACTGCACCACCCTTGAGCAGAAAGAAAATTAGACCCTCATCAGCACAGCCCTTGTTCTTTGGGCTTGTATTGATCATTGGTATTTTGATTGGAACTTATCTGGCCGATAGCAATCTGCTGACCATCAAAACGGGTGCTGAGGAAAATCCCAATAAGCTCGTTAGCTTAATCGATTTCATCGAAGAAAACTATGTTGATAGCGTTGATAAGCGAATGTTGATTGATGGTGCCATTCAATCCATTCTCTCCCATCTCGATCCCCACAGCTATTACATCTCTCCCGAAGAAATTGCGCAAGCCAATGAAAAAATTCAAGGAGAATACCATGGCATCGGCATGGAGTTTATGATTTACAAAGACACCTTGCGTGTCGTCAAAACAATGGCCGGTGGACCTGCAGAAAAGGCGGGCCTAATGACTGGCGACAAAATCATCAAAGTAGATTCTAAAATTCTTTCTGCAAAAGATTTGGCCAATGACCAAGTGCAGAAAATGATCAAAGGCAAGTCAGGAACTACAGTCACCCTGCAAGTATTGAGAGGCAAAGAAAACAAAGAGTTTAAAATCAAAAGAGGAAGCATTCCATTGGAAAGCGTCATTGCTGATTTTGTCATCGCACCTGAAATCGGCTATGTGAAAGTAGAGTCGTTCGGTCAAAACACTTTTGATGAATTTGAATCGGCCGTTCGGAAATTAAGAAATCAAAAATGTAAAACTTTGATTGTTGACTTAAGAGGCAACGGCGGAGGATTGTTGGATCAAAGTTTTTTGATGGCCGAATCATTCCTACCCAAAGACAAATTGGTGCTTTACACAGAAGGGATTCATGTTGGTAAAAAGCAATACATCACCCAAAGAGATGGAGAGTTCAAGGACATGAAAGTGGTTGTTTTGGTAGACCAAAATTCAGCCTCTGCCAGTGAGATCTTTGCAGGCGCATTGCAAGATTGGGATCGCAGTACAACGGTAGGCCGCAGAACATTTGGAAAAGGATTGGTACAGCATGAAATTGAATTGCCAGATAGAAGTGCCTTCCGATTAACCATCGCGCGCTATTACACACCAACAGGCAGATGTATTCAAAAACCCTACAGCGATAGTGCCAACTACTCTGACGAATTCACGTCGAGATATTTGCATGGTGAATTGTTCAGCAAAGACAGCATCCGCACTGTAGATACTCTAAAATTCATTACTCCGGGAGGTAAAGTGGTCTATGGTTCAGGTGGCATTACACCAGAGGTTTTTGTTCCTTTGGATACCGCCAATGTTTTTGTGATCAACCAACTGATCATGACTGGCATTTTGCGTGACATGTGCTTTGAATATTTCAACAGCAACCAAGCCAGCCTCAAAGCCTATCCAACCGAGCAATCTTTTTTGGATAATTTCAAAGTGAGCGATGCGATGATCAACACCATGCAAGGTCGATTGAAAAAAGAATGGCCTACCATGAAAACCAAAGATTGGAACAAGGCGAAAACTGATATCAAAGCCAGAATAAAAGGAACCATTGGTCGTTATTTGTTTGATGACAACACCCTTTACAAAGTTCTCTATCCAACCGATTCAGAGATTTTAAAAGCCATTGATGCAGCATCAGGGAAGGTCACAGAAAACAAGAAGAAAAAGAAATGAAGTTTACCTTAGGCAAAGAGGAACGCTTAAAAAGTAGAAAACGCATTGAGACACTTTTCAAGGAGTCGCAAGCCGTGCGTTCTCCTGCCGTTTTGGTATTGTATCATTTCCCTAATGAAGTGGGTGACAAAACCCAAGCAATGTTTACGGTGAGCAAGCGCAATTTTAAGAGAGCGCATGATCGCAATTTTATCAAACGATATTTGAGAGAATCTTATCGCCTGCAAAAGCATACACTCACTGTATCTCGTCCTATTCATCTTTGCTTCACATTCACAGGAAAACAATTGCCTGAATACGATTACATCTTCAAAAAAGTGGGTCAAGCATTGTTGGAAATAAACAAGAGCACGCAACTCCATGAAAAAAATTAAACTGCTTTTCGCCCATAATTCCGTTCGCATCGCCTTAGCGATTGTGATCGCCATTGGCACCACTGCTGCCACTTACAAGGATACTTTATTTGAAATCTCAAAGAACCTCGAGATTTTTACAGATGTCTACCGCACGCTTCAAGACACGTATGTTGATGAACCAGAGCCAGGTTTTTTAATGAAGAAAGCCATTGATGCCATGTTGGCTTCTTTGGATCCTTACACGGTGTACTACCCTGAATCGAGAATCGAAGAGGCTACTTTCATGCAGACGGGTCAATACGGAGGTATTGGCATTAATACCAAAAGAAGAGACAATAAAATTATCATCACCGAAGTGTATGCAGGATTCGGTGCCGATAAAGCGGGATTAGAAATTGGCGACTGGATCACCCACATCGAGGGAAAAGACATTGCCACACTAACGGATGATGAAAGCGGCAATATGATCAAAGGCCAACCTGGAACTTCGGTAAAATTGACGGTCATCAAAGGCGCTACCAAACAAAGTGTTGAAGTGGAGGTAAAAAGAGAATCCATTAAAAACAAAGACGTTCCTTTTTTCGGAATGATTCCTCAAACCAAAACAGGATACATCAAATTGGATGGGTTCACGCAAACTGCATCCGGCGAAGTGCGCGATGCGTTGATGAATTTGAAAAAAGAAGGCGCTGAGCAATTGATTCTAGACCTCAGAGGCAATGGTGGCGGATTATTGAGAGAAGCTGTAAGCATCGTCAATTTATTCGTTCCAAAAGGCTCGCCTATCGTTGAAACAAGAGGTAGAATTGCTGAATGGAAAAATCAATACATCGCGCAGGCCGACCCTGTGGATGTCAACATTCCTCTAGCCGTCTTGATTGATGGGTCCAGCGCTTCCGCCTCAGAGATTGTTTCAGGAAGCTTACAAGATTTAGACAGAGCGGTAATTTTGGGCGAAGAATCATTTGGTAAAGGGCTGGTACAACAAACTGTTGATTTGGCATACAATACAAAAATGAAGCTAACTGTAGCCAAATATTACACACCCAGTGGAAGATGCGTGCAGCGTTTGGATTATAGTCACCGAGATCACTCCAGTGGGAAGGTGAATGCTGTTGACGAAAAAACATTACAAACTTTTCATACGAGCAAAGGAAGAACTGTAACTGATGGACGCGGCATACAGCCCGATGTAGCAGTCGATGCAGAAAAGAATGACGAATGGTTAAAAGAGCTTGTTACTCAATTCATGGTGTTTGATTTTATCACAGAATACAAACCCCAATTTTCAAGTATCGATACAATGGGTCATTTTAACTTGGAAGAAAAACATTTTAACGCCTTCCAAGATTTTCTGAAAAAAGGGCACTTTGTTCCGCACACCGTACAATGGAAGAAATGGGAGGATTTCAAAAGCAGCGTGAATTCAAAAACAGAAGAATTCAACGTGCACAGTGCGGAATTGGAAAAAATATTGGAGCCTGACAACGCCAAAAAATGTGTTCAGAATAAATCTCTTCTCATGGGGATGTTAGAGACCGAATTGGTAAGAAGAACAAAAAATGAGCGCGCCTATTCTCGACAGTCCATTCAAAAAGATCCCGTAGTTAAAGAAGCGCTGAATGTATTTCAAACCAATCAATACAAGAAAATTCTGTTGATTCCATGATTAAACTATTGGAGAAATTTGATGTTTTAAAATACATCTGGTTCATCTGTATTGTCAGTGGGCTAGCTCTTTCTCCTGTGCTCATGTCTGTTGGCACCATTGGACTAACAGTTCAGTGGATTTTGGATAGTGCTTTTCAACGCATCAAACCTTGGATTTTCATCACTTATGCCGGCACGCGCAATTGGATATTGTTGTACGTCTTACTCATGATCGGAATGATCTGGACGGACAATTGGAGTTATGGTTTGCATGACCTAAAAGTTAAACTTCCATTGCTCCTGCTACCCATGGTGATGCCTGCTTATTTGGTTGGCTTTAGTAAAGAAAAAAGACAAGGTGTGGAATTGGCTTTTGTAATTTCTGTGAGCATTTCTGCTTTGGTTTCATTTCTACTGGTGCATGATTGGATGCCATTTCAAGAACTCTTGACACACAAGAAACTTCATCTTGCTAAAATCAGAGAGTACAGCGTTTTTACTTCTCACGTTAGAATGGGACTATTTGTTTCCTTAGCATTGGCTTTGGTTTGGGCCAAAGTAAAACCCACCTTGCTATTGAAAATAAGCGCCTGGAGCTTGAGTGCTTTTCTGCTGTATTACTTGGTTTTGATTGAAAGTGCCACAGGCCTGTTGCTTTCGATTTTAACGGGAATTCTTTTCATCTTCCGATATTTTAAATTAAAGTTTCCTGTCAAAATAAGATGGTATGTGGCTGGACTCACATTCGTTGTTTTAATAGCCTCTACATTTTCTATCCATCAGCAATACTTGCGCTACATCACCCCAGCAGCCAATCAGGAAATCAAAGATGAAAAAACACCGTTCGGAAATGAATACGAGCATCATTTGCAAATCTTGGAATTGGAAAATGGATATTATGTCCACCGATATATTTGTTGGCAAGAATTACAAAAAGAATGGGTCAAGAAAAGCGCTTTGCCTTTTGATGAAAAAGACTATTCCGGTGGTGAATTAAAATACACCATTATTCGCTATTTATCATCCAAAGGAATGCGCAAAGACGGTGCGTCTTTGGCAACATTGAGTCCCAACGAAATTCAAGAAATTGAAAATGGTCTTCCCAATTTCAAATATGCCCAAATGAATGGCTACTCTCGTCGTTTGGACAGATTGTTTTTTGAATACCACATGCTTAGTTTGGGATATTCTCCCAATGGGCATTCTTTATTTCAAAGAATTATTTACTGGATCAATGCGACCAATATCATTGGAGAGCATTGGCTCATGGGTGTCGGTACTGGTGATGTTGATGATGCCATACGAGCAGAATACATGAAGGATGATCATGGCATGCTCAAAGATTACCAACTCAGAACGCACAACCAATATCTAACCATTTGGATTTCGATTGGTCTCTTGGGCGCCGTTATGATGTTGTTGATTGTATTTCAAATGCTCAAATCTGCTAGAAGGTACTCCCTGATAGCATTGATTTATAGCATGATTGTTTTGATATCATTCCTAACAGAAGACACGCTTGAAACACAAGCAGGAGTGACATTTGTAGGTTTCTTTAGCGCTTGGTGGTTGGGCGCTCCATTATGGACTTCAGAAAAGTGGCGACCAAAGTTGGTGTAGTCAGAATTTGTTTTTGATCCACATCACTTTCTTTGACAACATGCACATGAGGCCCGATGGGTCGCCATCTTCCTGGGTGAATTGGTCTTCTATCTACATACAATCCAATGGCGTGAATGCCCTGTACCGCGGCCAAATGTAAAGGCCCCGTGCTGCAGGCCAACAATGCATGACTTTGTCCGATATATTCAATGAATGATGACAATGAAAATTGCCCGCAAATTGATGTTGCCTTTTTCAAATGCTCCCCTTCAAACTCTGCCAATTGTATAGCATCCTTAGCCGTTCCAGAGATTACTATTTCAAAACCCTGATCCAACAGCAGTCCCACTAATTCATCGTATTCCTTCATCGTCCAATTCAATGCACTTCCTTGAGAGAACGGATGAATAATCAAACGATGATAGGAAGTACTCGTTGCTTTTTTAAACAACGAAATTGCACCGAGTTCGGCAAGTGTGGGTTGCACATTTATCCCCAAAGGACGAAGTAATTTAATGTTCAATTGGGCTTCATGCAAATCGGAGTTTTTACGTCCAAACATGGGGCGGTTTGTAGCCCATTTCCAGGATTGAATTCGATGTCCAGTAGCGATTCTAGTGGGCACTTGGGCCAAAAAGAAAAGCTCCATCCACCTTTTATCCGGCAAGGCAAAAACTACCGCATCTAAGTTCAGGTTTTGAATAAACCCAACGATCTTGTCATTTCCTGAAGATTGAAAATCATCTGCATTGATAAACTCATCCACAAATGGACAGTTTTCTATGATATCCTGGGTATATGATTTTCCGAGAAATAAAACTGTTACATCGGACAACATCAATTTTAAATAGTAACACATGGGAAGTGTCAACATCACATCGCCAATGCTATCGGTTCTGGAGATCAGTATTCTTTGATTCATCTGGCTGTTGACTGAAATTCAAACCACAATTTATATTTCATGTAAGCTGCCCACCCAGAGCGAAAACAAACCAACCAACCAGCATGCCCGTCCAAAATCCCCCCCTTTAATATATACATTTGAAACACTTTGAAAAAGGCCGAGAAATAACGCATGATATGAACTGTGCGTTTTCCGCGATCTACTTTCTCTTGGGCCATGATCGTCACAAATTTCAATGCTTGTTTGTAATGATCTTCGGCAGTATAGTAACTATAATGGAGGCAATCGCCTTTTAATAGAACGACAGTTTGCACAGTCGCATCAACCAACTGCTCGTGAATCAATCCCTCCCACGTCGTGGTTGTCCTATTAAACAAACGAAATTTAATATCTGGATACCATCCACAATGACGAATCCAACTTCCACAATAATTGGTTAAGCGCTTGAAGGAAGCCGGGCAAGGAACGCCTTTTTTCCATAGCGCAATACTATTGACCAACGCATCACTCAACGCCTCATCAGCGTCTAAAGACAAAATCCAATCGTGCTGTGCCATTGCATTGGCGCGATTCTTTGAAATTGAATACCCTTCCCATGCATGCTGAAAAAATCGGATCGGATAAGATTGACAAATTTCAGCAGTATCATCCTGGGAAAACGAATCCCATATCACGACATCATCCGAAATGCGCAATGCCGATTCAATGGCTCTGCGAATATTCTTGGACTCATTATACGTGATGATTACAACCGAAATCGAAGTCATGTCACAAAAATAAATTATTCCGCCACTTCAAAAATGATTTGACGTTCTAATAGATCTCCACTTTTTACTTTGACCAAAACATCATCACCCAAGTGAATTTCTTCGCCACTTTGATTGATCAAAATATACGCTTGCTTGTCAAATTCAAATCCAAATCCCAAGTCATTCAACGGAATCATACCCTCGCATTTGTTTTCTTTTATTTCAACAAAAATTCCGAAGTTGGCCAATCCACTCACTTTTCCTTCAAAGATTTGGTCTTTGTGCATCAACAAGAATTCCACTTGCTTGTATTTGATTGAAGCTCTCTCGGCTTCTGCTGCCCTTTTCTCCATCATCGAGTCGTGTCGGCAATGCAATTCCAAAGTAGATTCAGATGCTTGCTGACCTCCATCGATATAATGCTGCACCAAACGATGCACCATCACGTCAGGATAACGTCGAATGGGGCTGGTGAAATGCGTGTAGTAAGGGAATGCCAATCCATAGTGACCAATATTTTTGGTGCTGTATTCCGCTTTTGCCATCGTGCGAATGGCCATAATTTGCACCATCGCCTCTTCAGCTTTGCCTTCTACTTTGGCCAATAATTCTTTGATGACACTTCCTCCGACGCTATCCGTTGGACGAGGCAACTGATGTCCCAAGTGTTTAAGGAACGTTCGAAGTTGCTGCACTTTTTCTGGGCTTGGCAAATCATGCACACGGTATACAAATGTTTTGGGCGGTCCAATTTTCGGCTTGCCCGCAGACATGGCCACACGCTGATTAGCCAATAGCATGAACTCCTCTATCAGCTGATTGGAATCCTTCATCACTTTGACATACACACCTGTTGGAACACCCTTCTCATCCAACTTGAACTTAACCTCTTCACTATTGAAATCAATACTCCCTTCATCAAAACGCTTTTTGCGCAAGCACTTGGCGAGTTTATTGAGTGTCAATATTTCTTCTTGATAATCGCCCTTTTCTCCTTCAATTATCACTTGCGCTTCTTCGTAGGTGAACCTTCTTACAGAACGTGTAACCGTTCTTCCAATCCATTCATTGATCAACTGCGCTTTGTCATTTAATTCAAAAACTGCCGAAAATGTCATTTTATCCTCATTGGGGCGCAGTGAACAAAGCTCGTTGCTCAAACGTTCTGGCAACATTGGGATTGTGCGATCGACCAAGTATACGCTGGTGGCTCTTAATTGCGCTTCCTTATCTACAATCGAATCCGGTTGTACATAGAAAGAAACATCTGCAATATGCACACCTACTTCCCAGTTTCCATTTTCCAATTTTCGAATCGACAAAGCATCGTCAAAATCTTTGGCATCGAAAGGATCGATTGTAAAAGTGGGAATCCCACGAAAATCTCTTCGCTTTGCGATTTCCTCAGGAGTGAATCCATCTTTGATAGCATGTGCCGCTTCAATCACTTCGTCTGGGAATTCATAAGGCAAATCAAATTCAGCTAGAATGGCGTGCATCTCCACTTCATGCTCTCCTTGTTGACCAAAAACCTTGGTCACTTTAGCAACAGGATTGCGTTTCGGATCAGTCCACTGAGTAATCTGCACACTCACTTTATCGCCTGTCTTGGCAGTTGATTTGCCATCTTCCTTGACAACAAAAACAAAATCCAATTGGCGGTTGACTGGCTTCACTTCGGCGTAGCTGCCTTTGTCATAAAATACACCAACATGAGTTTCTCGCGCTCTCTTTACTATTCTTATAAATTTGATCCGAGGACGCTTGGCAGTGCCACTCATCTCTACCTCAATTGTGTCACCGGGCAATGCCGTTCCATAACGACCACGATCCATTGGAATATCGTCATCCACTCCTGGAATCGAAACATATCCGGTTCCAAATCTGCTAATGTCGATAATCCCTTGCACCAGCGATTTTTCAACGACCGCAGGCAAATATTTTCCGCGGTCTCTTTCTTTCACTACACCTTCTGCTGTCAGTTCTGCCAACACCTCCATCAATAGCACACGAGTTCCTGAATCTTGAATTCCCAAGGCCGCTCCCAATTGCTTATAATTGATAGGTGAGCTGGGAGAGGCTTGTAAAACTTTTAAAACTTCAGAACGGAGATTGTTTTTCAATTTACCGTTTGAAGCATTTCTTCTTGCTTTTTTCATTTCTACACGAAGGTAGTTCTAATCTCTTAGCCCTTGAGGTTAAAAACCGGTAATTCTTCCAACTATCAATCATCTTTATTACATTTGGGGCCAACAATAAAACTACTTTATGAAAAAAACTTTATTCTCTATTTTGGCAGTAGCTGGCTCTTTGGCTGCATCTGCTCAAATCAATGACCCAAGCTTCGAAGCTGGAATCGGATCAGGCGCTTGGACTGAATTCTCTACATTCTTTGGAACTCCATTGTGTGACGCAGGTTGCGGAACAGGTGGTGCTCCATATGATGGAACTTTTTATGCATGGTTTGGCGGTGCAGCAGTTGACTCTTCTGAGACAGCAGTATTAAGCCAAGACATCACCATTCCTAATGGAAATGCTGGTTCTTTATCATTTTGGATGAAAATCAACGCTGGAAATGCTGTTGCATCTGATTTCGTTGCTATTTTCTTTGATGGCGATACCATTCCAACTTGGTTTGCTACAACAGCAGATGCTGCCAATTATGCAGCCTACACGCAAGTTACAATCGATGTGAGCAACTTAACCGATGGTGCTACACACAATTTGTTGGTTGGTTCTAACACAACTGGCGGTGCTGGTTTCTTGATTGACGCTTTCGATTTGACAATTGATGGTGGTTCAGTTGACGTATTCAACAACACCATGAACCAAGAAAAAGCTATCGCTGTTTTCCCAAGTCCAGCCAACGAGCAAATCAATGTTCAATTCAATGGAATGGTAAAAGGAAATGCTACTGTTAAAATCTTTGATGTGACAGGAAATTTGGTAAGCCAAGATTTCTTCACCGAAATTTCAAACAAAGTATTCTCCTACAACGTTAGTGCTTTGCCAAACGGAATTTACATGATGGATGTAAACAACAACGGAACTGTTCAAACACAACGTTTCGTAGTTGCTCACTAATATCTTGCAACAAAATAGAAAAGAGCCTTCTGGCTCTTTTTTTTTGCTCAAAATTCCCGAAATTTGCTCCATGTCACAGAAGGTAATGTTGGGACTAAAACTTCCGACTGACCCACGTTGGGTCAATATCGTAGAAAAGAACATTCAGGAAATCCTCACTGATCACGCTTATTGCGAACAAAAGGCGGCCAGCAACGCCATCAGCTGCATCATCCGATTCCCGGAGTATCCTGATTTGGTGGATGAAATGGTGCGCATCAGCCGAGAAGAAATGGAGCATTTTGGAATGGTTCACCTAGAATTACAAAAGCGTGGGATGAAACTGGGGCGTGAACGCAAAGATGAATATGTCCAAGATTTGTCTGCCTTTCTTGCACCCGGTGGAAGTAAAGAACAATACTTCGTGGACCGAATGCTCTTTGCAGCGATGATCGAAGCACGCAGCTGTGAACGATTTAAATTGCTTTCTGAAGAAATTGCGGATCCAGAATTAAAAAAATTTTATTTCGATTTAATGGCCTCTGAAGCGGAACATTACGCAACTTTTATAGGCTTTGCACGTAAGTACTCCAATGGAATAGATGTGGATCAACGTTGGGCAGAATTTTTGGTTTTCGAAGCCAGCCTGATGGAGAAATACGGGAAAAAAGAAACAGTACATGGCTAATATCATTCACGCAGAAAAAAAGGATCTTCAAGAAATCCATCGCTTGGCGCACATCATTTGGCCATTGGTTTATGACTACATGCTTTCAAATGATCAAATTGATTTTATGCTTGAAAAAATGTACGCATTGCCCGCGTTGGAAAAACAATGGGATGAGGGTCACCGTTTCTATATATTGGAACATGATCATCAACTGCTGGGCTATGCGTCATGCAGCGTCCAAACAGAAACGAATCGAACAATTTTGCACAAACTGTACATTCATCCATCTGCCCAAGGAAACGGATGGGGGCGATTGTTGGTTCATGCCGTCCAAGAATTTGCAGCACAACATCATTCTCCTGAAATTGAACTCAATGTCAATAGACACAATAAGTCCATCGGATTTTATGAAAGTCTTGGATTTAAAATAGAGACATCTGTCGATGTGGCCATCGGGGGTGGATTTTTCATGAACGATTACATCATGGTTCTCACACTGCCAGTTTGAGATCGATGTGGAAAGTAGTTCCTTTTCCTGGTTCGGAATGCTTCACAAAAATGTGCCCTTTGTGGTACTCCTCTACTATTCTTTTTACCAAAGACAATCCCAATCCCCATCCTCGTTTTTTCGTTGTATAACCAGGTTTAAAAACTGTTTTCCACTTGCTCTTTGGGATTCCTTTTCCGTTGTCTTCTAATTCTACAATCACCTTTCCATTCTCCACCAAAATTCTAACATCAATATTGCCACTTTCTTCCATGGCATCCGCCGCATTTCGCACCAAGTTTTCTATTACCCAACCAAAAAGAGGTTCGTTCAAAGCGACCAGAATTTCTTCTGATGGGAAATGACGCGTTACCTTGATCTGAGAAGAAATACGCTTTTGGACATATTGCAATGCCTCTTCAATTGTTGTCCGCAAATCCACTTTTTTCAACTCCGCCGTAGAGCCTATTTTAGAAAATCGCTCGGTGATGATTTGCAGTCGTTGTACATCTTTATTGAGCTCATTGATCACCGTTTCATCCACACCTTGTGCTTCGAGCAGGGCACCCCATCCCATCAAGGAACTCAATGGAGTTCCCAATTGATGCGCTGTCTCTTTGGCCATTCCCACCCAAACTTGATTTTGTTCGGCCTTGCGATAGGTAGAAAATATAACATAACTCACCAACAAGAAAACAGCAACCAACAACAACTGACCCACTGGAAAATACCGAATTTGTTGAAGCACCAATGAATCTTCGTAGTAAATACTGATCGGAACTCCATCAGGTCGGGTTACTTTGATGGGTGGATTATTCGACTTTAATTCTGCCATTTTTGACTCGTTGGACAAATCTCGCTCCGCTATCCGTGCAGATTGAATGATTTTACCCGTACGGTCATCGATAACAATCACTGGAGCCGATGTTGAGGCCACAACTTCTTCGTTGATAAAAGTTTTGTTGATGTCATTGAGTCTTCTAACAATTTCCTTGTACAAAGGACTGTCATCAAAATACAAACTCATTCCCAATTCAGGAATCAAAATCGGTTTGTACTTTTTGACAATTTCCGATTTCAAAGAGTCTGCATAAATCGCATCATGCTCTTTTCCTTTGGGTAAATTTCGACCTTGTTGAAATTGATTGTTCTTGCCGTAAAGTAAAATAGGAATACTATTGTTTCCCTTGAGATACTCCGTTGGGAACGAATAATCCAAACTGGGATCTCCATTGGAAATGATGGATAATGCCTTGCCTATCAACACTCCTTTGGTTTCCTCTTCAGCCCGTAAAATTTTCAATAATGAGTCGATGTATTGCGTAGATGAGGCATTGCGCGAAATAGATTCCGCCCAAATTTCCACCTTATTTTTCTCATCTTCCTGAATGCGTTGAACGATGACCTGCGTGTATCCCAAAGTAAAAATGACCAATAGCAAGGCAAGTGCTACCAGAAACCATTTCCACCTTTGTTTTTTGCTATAAATATTGATCATTGCCACTCTGCCAATTTACACAATTCCTCATGCAATTATGGCCTTTTGTACAAAGGAACTGTCGAGCAGGGCTCACCGAACATCAGTGATTTCACCCAAGGAAGAAGCTTCTGAGCCAAAGCCATTTGCAATTGCAGGGTGATTCGCTCATCCGTGCAGCCTTTGATAATCACCCGTTGATCACGGTATGTCGACTCACTCAAATTTTCGATCCAATTTCGGAGAAACGCATCTTGCGCATTTTGTAATGGACCAGATGCAACCAATGACACTTGATTCCACCACTTTGCTTGCATCATCAACAATGTCCATTGAGGAAGAATGACATCTTCAGGGCAATCAACCCAAATGACAGCGTCCTTCCAGTCTGTAGGAACTTCTTTGGTCAAAAATTCTTTGAGATCTTTTTCACGCAAGACCAAGCCCTGCCATAAAATGGGTTGCAAATCAACCCGAATAAATTTTTGCGCTTCCAGAATTTCTTCCAAATGCAAAGTTATCAATCCACTATTGGCTACGCGATTGACAATGGTCTCCATGAATTACGCTGTCTGAGATTTCACTCCCTTTTGCAACATGGATTGTGCCGCTGACACCATGGAAGCAACGTCAAATCCACACTCCGTATACAACTCATCTTGCGTTCCATGCTCGATATAACGATCCGGAATACCCAAACGTTTTATTTGGCATGCGTATCCATTGTCTCCCATGAATTCCAAAACGGCTGATCCCATTCCGCCCTGCAAACATCCATCTTCAACCGTAATGATGTGTTTGAATTTACCCATCACTTCGTGCAACAATATTTCATCAATTGGCTTGGCAAAGCGCATATCATAATGTGCTGCGCTAATTCCAATCAAAGACAAAGCTTCTAGCGCTTTGGTGACATAATTACCGATTGGACCCAATGACAAGAATGCGATCTCCTCACCACTCTGTACTTTGCGACCCGTTCCAACTTTTACAGCCTCAAAAGGAGTCTTCCAATCTGTCATGACACCATTGCCTCTCGGATAACGGATACTGAAAGGACCTTGATCCGGCATTTGCGCCGTGTACATCAAGTTGCGCAATTCTTGCTCATTCATGGGGCTTGCCACCACCATATTGGGGATGCAACGCATGTAGGCAATATCATAGGCACCATGGTGTGTGGGGCCATCAGCACCTACAAGACCACCACGATCCAAACAGAAAACCACATTTAATTTTTGAATCGCAACATCATGCAACACCTGATCAAAAGCGCGTTGCATAAATGAACTGTATATATTACAAAATGGAACCAATCCTTGAGTGGCCATTCCAGCACTAAAAGTAACTGCATGTTGCTCTGCGATACCCACATCAAAGGCACGCTTGGGCATGGCCTCCATCATGAATTTCATTGAACTTCCGGATGGCATTGCAGGCGTTACTCCAACAATCTTTTCATTCTTCTCCGCCAACTCTATCAAACTATATCCAAACACATCTTGATACAAAGGTGGTTGTGGATCCTTCGGAATTACTTTAACGATTTCACCGGTTTCCTTGTTGAACAATCCTGGTGCGTGCCATGTCGTTGGAGAACCCTTTTCGGCTGGTGCATAACCCTTTCCTTTTTTGGTCACGCAATGTAAAATTTTCGGGCCTGGTATATCCTTCAAATCGCGCATCACTTTCACCATGTGCTCGACATCATGTCCATCAATGGGTCCAAAATATCTCCATTTCAATGATTCAAATAAATTGCTTTCTTTGATCAATGATCCCTTCAAGGCTTCAGATAACTTGTGTGCTACCGCTTGTGCGTTTGGTCCGAACTTACTGACCTTCCCCAAAAGATGCCAAACATCGTCCTTTACTTTGTTATAGGTATGACTGGTAGTAATGTCAGTAAGGTACTCTTTCAATGCACCGACATTGGGATCGATACTCATACAGTTGTCATTGAGAACAACCAAAATATTCGAATCTGTAATACCGCCGTGGTTCAAACCTTCGAAGGCCATTCCTGCGGTCATTGCTCCATCGCCAATGACAGCCACAACATTTCTATCTTTCTCTTCTTTTAATTTTGATGCAACAGCCATTCCAACAGCGGCACTGATGGAAGTAGAACTATGCCCTACTCCAAATGTATCATATTCACTTTCAGATCGCTTCGGGAACCCACTGATTCCCTTGTATTTTCTGTTGGTATGAAATTGATCACGACGCCCGGTAAGAATCTTGTGACCATAAGCTTGATGACCTACATCCCAGAGCAATTGATCATAGGGCGTGTTGTATACATAATGCAATGCAACCGTCATTTCTACTACACCCAAGCTCGCGCCAAAGTGACCACCCTTTTCAGAAACAATATCAACGATGTATTGTCTCAACTCATCACAAACTTGTTTGAGTTCTTTCTCCTTCACTTTGCTACGCAAATCGGAAGGAAATTCTATTTGTGAAAGCAAGGGACCTGCGGAATATTGATTCATTGAATAACGTTTAAACTAGAATAACACAAATTTAAACGGAATGTTCGCAGCAAAGCCAAAAAACTAGGCTATTTCCCAAGACAATTGCAAGAAATAGACGCAATGGGTGGTTACGATCGCAAATTCATCTTGGTTGAGCGCATCTGCGGCATGAAAGTCAGCTTCATCGATTAGGTTTCCACCTGGATCTTTTAATTTGAAATGATAATTATGATCCAATTTAAAAATCACACCAGGACTCCAGTCGAAAACAACATCCGTTTGTGATCGAACGTCGATATTGGTACTCATTAAATTCCCATCTTGATCATAAATCTCTAAGACCGCACCTACAACCGATTGCAAGTTGGCATCTGGCGTTGACATCCAGATAAAATTCACTTGCGCTTGATTGGGAGTGGGATCAGGAACGACTACTTGGGTGGTGTCTTGACCGTTATTTCCACCATCGTTTCCTTTATCACCACATGAAGATAGCGATATGGACAAAATCGCCCATATCGCTACAATCATTAGCTGTATTGTTTTACTCTTTAACAAAGTAATAATTTTCTGTTTTTTGATCGCTTGAAATCTGCAGCGAATATACGCCTGAAGCCAACACTTGAATGTTCAACGTATTTCCGTTCAATAATGTTCCATTTTGAACACACTTTCCGTCCATGCTATACATACGGTAAGTAGCCAACTGAAAATAATCCGATTGAACTTTGATCAAATCAGTTGCTGGATTGGGGAATATTGTCCAATTGGTTGGATTCAACTCAGTCACTCCTGTTCCACAAGCATCTACATAGATGGGGCGCACAGCACGATTGGTACATCCCTGCGGGTCTACATAGTTGTAGGTAACCATGTGAACTCCATTTCCTGCAATGCTCGGATAAAATTGATTTCCAGAAACACCAATGCCTGTATAAAATCCTCCTGCTGGGAGTCCTGTCAGCATCACCACTGACTCAAAAACACACACGGTATCATTGGCCACAAACAATTCTACTGGGGCATACAATACTTCGATAAATTCAGGAGCGGTCTCTATCAAACACTCAGAATCGGCATCATAGTATGAGTAGTAAATGTAATGCGCACCACCACCCGCTTCCGTAGGATTGAATTCAGTGCCACTGATGGTTGTTCCATTGGTATCATAGAATGTTCCACCTACTGGGACACCGACCATATTGAGCGGCGAAGCACTGATACAAATGGAATCTGTTGCCAAGGCCATCAAAACATCTGGAACATCGGCGTAATGCACATTCACAGAAGCATGCACCTCGCATCCATTGATGGCAGTGACATCGATAGAATAAATATCTTCTACCTCTACGAATTGAATATCACTTTGTGTTCCATCATTCCATTGCCAATAAGCTATCAATGAATCCGGTGAAATCGATGGATACAACTCCAACAATATTTCTCCGCTGCAAATGGTTGTTGGACCCGATGCGATGATGTCTACCACAGGTACCGGCTTGGCATTCACCACCACTGGGATTGAAATTCCTTGGCATCCATTCAATAAACCTCTCACGAAATAAGTACCCGACTCCTCAATCATCAAGAAAGCAGTTGTGTCTCCCGTGCTCCATACATAAGAGTCGGCGCCACCCGCAGCCATTGTTACCGATTCACCTTCACAAAATTCTACCTCGCCATCCAATGCGATAGTTACATAAGGATTGGGACAATCTTCAATTTTCCCGAACCATCCATCCTGTCCGCCATTCAAGCTAGCTTGCCATCCGTTATGTGACAACAGAGAAGAAGCAGCTGAACCAGCGAAAAGAATTTTTTGAGATTGATCCACTGTCAAATAAGTCAACTCTTCATTGCCTGCACCACCATAATAAGTGATCCATTGAGGAGCTCCTTCCACCGTGAATTTTGCAAAATAAGCATCTGTTCCACCGGCCATCGTCGATTGAAAAGGATTATTCAAAGCCAATCCTGAGGAAGCTGTTTGACCTCCAAAATAGATATTGCCAATTTCATCTGCCACCATAGCGGATCCCTCGTCAACTGCACTTCCACCAAAATAACTTCTCCACATCATTTGACCCGTTCCGTTGTATTGTGCAACAAAAGCATCGGAAACGCCACCGCCATAGTTCATTTGAAAAGAACCTGGTGTGGCCATTCCAGAAGAAGCCGTTGTACCAATCAAATAAATGTGACCATAAATATCAGAACTACAGTCTACCACTTCATCCAATGCCAATCCACCGCAATACGTCGACCATTGAACACTACCCAACTCATCAAAAGCCGCTATCAAACCATCCTTGGTACCACCACTAAAATTGGGTTGTTGCGCCACTCCCCAAGCAATTCCTGTGATTGAAGATGTTGATCCAGTGAAATAAACATTGTCACTTACCGAATCATAACCAATTCCGCCTGCAGATTCTGCTCCTTCACCGCCCCAATATGAACTCCAGTACAATGATCCAACACCATTGATACAGGTGACAAACAAATCTCCTTGTCCTCCATAAATGTTGTCTCCAGCGCCAAATACTGGAAAGTCATTGGACGTAGTCTCACCCAACAATACCAAGCGATCATCATTGTCAATGGTCATTCCCATCACACCTTCTGACCCAGAACCTCCAATATAACTACCCCAAACACGTTGACCATTGGTGTTGAACTTGACCATATATCCATCACGAATTCCACTCAAAGAAGTTTGAAAACCAAAAGAAGAAATAGCAAATGTGGAAGTCGTGGTTCCTGCCATGTAGACAAATCCAAATCGATCGATGGCAATCGTATTGCCTTCATCTTGCCCCTCTCCACCGTAATACGTGGCCCACAAACGCTGACCATTTGCATTGAACTTGGCTACAAATGCGTCACGTGTTCCATTGATATTGGCTTGGTGCATCACTCCTGTAGAACTGATTCCAGAAATTCCAGAAGTAGATGTTGTTGAACCTGTAATAAATACATTGTTATGAATGTCTGATCCAATGCCATTGATTTCATCAAAAGCTTCGCCGCCATAATACGAAGACCAAATCACCTCAGGATCTATCGTCAAATCAGAGACGCCGTCCCAATTGGCCACAGCAAACCCGACCTTCTTTCCATGCAGCACAAAAGATGATGGCAATTCCTGACCATTACAAAAAGAAATCGGTGCCGCTTCTTCAATCGCACCGCTGTTGGTTTCTACTTGAAGTCCCCCTTTTGAATTTGATTTCAATTTTTTTACTCCATCCCACTTCATTTGGATGTCAGAAACCTTGGCTCCCGCGTGCAAAATCCAATCGTACTTAATCCCCTCTGCAGTTGGATAAACCTTCCAATCGATATTTGGATAAACATCCTTGATCACAATGGTTTCAAAGCTTTCAGTGGTATAATCGCCATTCTTCTGATAATAATACACAGGACTAATTGATCCCGATTTTTCAAACTTTTGAATACGGCCACCTACGGGTTGTAAAACCACGCGCTCAACCCACACTCTGTCCATCTTGCATTGAACCCACTCATATTCCAAACCTTCGGAGGTAATTCGACAAGCAATATTTTGATCGGTATTTTCAAAATAGACCGCGCGATGCGTCGCATTCCACTGCCCCTTGTTTTCTACAAAACCCTGGCGCATATCCCATCCCCAACTCACGATAGTGGTTAGAAGAGCGATCATCAATAAACTGCTTTTTTTCATGCTCATGACTTTAAATAAAAATTATACGAGGGTTTCGGTTTGTGTGTTGCATAATTAAAGAAAAAAAAGGCAACATTCACCTGATATTGGTCTGAATTATTATCTTGCCCTTGTTGAATTCTTTATTTTACATGAAAAACCATTCACCAGCCCTACTTCTCAGTGTTCTTTTTGCGCTAATCAGTTGGACGTTGATAGCTCAAGACTTGCCTGTTCATGGACAACTTTTGAATAGAAAAGATCAATCTCCTGTTCCCTATGCCGCTATTAAAACAGGCAACCTTGGCTGTTTGACAGATGCAAATGGGGAATTCAAACTTTTCCTTCCAATTGGAAAACACCAGTTTTTGGTCCATGCTATCGACTTTGAAGATTTAGAGCAAACCGTCACGATCACCGCTGGTGGAAACGAATTGGGAGTATGGTGGTGCGTTGAGGCTGAGAAAGTGGGAGGTCCTCCCGTTTTGGTATTTTCGGCTTCCAAACACCAGCAAAAAATTGAAGAAGTTACCGTGAGCATGGAGGTGATACAACCGCAACTTTTGAAAGATAAAAATGTGACTTCATTGGAAGACGGCTTGCAACAAGTGCCTGGCGTATCCATCGTGGACGATGAGCCTCAGATCAGAAGTGGTAGTGGATACAGCTTTGGTGCGGGTTCGAGAGTTCAAGTATTGATTGACGATATTCCCATTCTCAGCGGAGACGCAGGAAAAGCATCGTGGGCTTTTATGCCGATGGAAAATGTTTCGCAAGTGGAAATCATCAAAGGAGCAAGTTCTGTTTTGTACGGAAGTTCCGCACTGAGTGGTGTCATTCATTTTAGAACGGCTTATCCAACCGGCGCAGACAAGACTACTTTTCAAGCGTGGATGGGCGGATATCAACCACCGAAAGGATCTCAGCATTATTGGAAAGGAATTGGAAAAAAAACCGGTTTCAATTTTTCTCATTCAGAAAAACGAGGCAATTGGTCTTGGTTATTGGCGACGACCGTGCAAGGAGATGATGGTCCGCTGGGACCGCAAAAAGACACCTTGGGAAATGTATTGGCCTATGACCACAATCCTTTTAGTGTTGATCGCTACAAGGCCGAGAACAGAAGCCGAATCAATTTCCAATCTCGATATTCATTCAAAAAAATCAAAGGTCTACATGCTGGAATCAACGCCATCATTGCACATTCCGAGAGTAACTCGACCATGATTTGGGAGAACGTAAACAATGGTCTTTACGGCGCGTACAATGGCTCTACAACCTACTCCAATCAATTGCTTTCCGCGATTGATCCCTTCATCGAATACAATGGGAAAAAAGGCGCCAGACATTCCTTGAAAAACAGATGGCAATCGCTTGACAACAATAACAACAATGGCCAAGGAAACTTCAGTGATGTATTGTACTCTGAGTACCAATACCAGCAAGATTGGGAAAACTGGGGTGTGCCCAATATGACAACAACTTTGGGGGTTGTCAACAGCTTTACTCAAGGCCGCGGCCAACTGTTCACCGGAGGAAATCCAGATGGTAGAAATTCTGCGCAAAACCACGCTGCATACTTGCAAGTAGATGGTAAAATCAAAAGCAAACTGTTTTACTCTGCCGGATGCCGATATGAGCAATTTCAAATCAATGAGAAAAAAGAAGGGAAACCCGTTTTTCGAATGGGCTTAAACTATTCCGTTGGCAGAGCAACTTTCATCAGAGGCTCCTATGGCCAAGGTTATCGATTCCCCAGTATTGCAGAAAAATTTGTAGTGACCTCTTTGGGTGCAATTAAAATATTTGCCAACCCCGACATTCATTCCGAAACCAGTGATAATATGGAATTGGCGATCAAGCAAGGCTTTCAAATCAAAAATTTCAAAGGCTTTATTGATGTGGCCGTCTTCCAACAACGATTCCAAAACTTTATCGAATTTACTTTCGGGCAATGGGATCCCAATCCCGGCTTGAACAACATGCTGGGTATTGGATTTAAAAGTTTGAATACCGGAAAAGCGCAAGTTCGCGGTGCTGAGTGTAGCATCATGGGAACAGGTAAAATATCCGAGAAAACCAACCTCAATATACTCGCTGGTTACACCTATACTGCGCCCATTTCGAGAACTCCCAATCAACAATACGCTCATCAAGATAGCGTGAATGTATTTTATAACGCCAATCTCGCCAATCCCAATTATACTTCTACATCTTCCGACCCCAGCAACAATATTTTGAAATACCGATTGCAACATTTGATCCGCGTGGACGTATCATTGGATAGAGGAGCTTGGTCTTGGGGCAATAGTTTCCGTTACAATAGCCATATGCAAAATATCGATGTCGCATTTCAACAATTGGAAACGCAATTTCCAGCATTGTTCAATCCTGGTATTGTTCCTTGGAGAGCGCAGCATACAAAAGGCGACTATGTATGGGACATGCGATTGGGCTATAGTTGGGGACAACAAAAAATCAACTTGGTGATGAGCAATGTATTGAATCGCATTTACGCCATTCGTCCATTGGCCATAGAAGAGCCACGCAGTTGCATGTTGCAGTATTCCATTCAATTTTAATTCGAGTAAATGCAAACGACGAAAAAAGAAATTGATTTTTTGGGAGTGATTCCTGCGCGATACGGGAGCACCCGATTTCCGGGCAAGCCATTGGCGATGATTCATGGTAAACCCATGATTCAGCATGTCTGGGAAAGGGTAAATCAATCCTCCATTATTCCGCACTGGGTAGTGGCTACCGATGATAATAGAATACAACAAGCTGTAGCTGATTTTGGTGGTACAAGTATCCTGACAGACACCCATTTGCCAAGCGGCACTGACCGTTGCTTAGCAGCCATGCGTCTATCAGACTATGAGCCGAAATGGGTCATCAATGTGCAAGGAGATGAACCGTTTATTCGAGTCGATCAAATTGACGCATTGGCCTCTGCCATGAAAGACAAAGGAGCAGATGTTGGAACATTGGTCAAATGGAATTCAGATATCGAAGATTATCAAAATCCCAATCGGGTGAAATGTGTCAGAGACCAAAATGGACAGGCTTTGTATTTTTCGAGAAGTCCTATTCCCTATTTTCAAAAAATCGAACAATTCAAAGGGTTTTGGAAACATTTGGGCCTCTATGCTTACACGAGCGAATTCCTGAATCAATTGCACAGCCTTCTTCCTTCGGCATTAGAAGCCGCAGAATCATTGGAGCAATTGCGTTGGTTGGACAACGGGAAAAAAATTCTAACCCTTGAAACTCAATGGGAAACGCCTTGCGTTGATACACCGGAAGACCTAGAGGTCATTTTAAAATTGGCGCAATCCTAAAAAAACATTATTTTTGAAGCATGAAGTTGGAGAAAATCATCAGTGAATTATTGCAGTCGCACGAATGTGTGCTGGTTCCTGATTTGGGTGGATTTGTAGCACAATACAAAAGTGCGCACATTCATCCCATCACACACATGATCTCTCCTCCATCCTTACAGATCGGATTTAACAAGCACCTAACACAGTTTGACGGATTGCTTTCTTCGGAAGTGAGCCGTCAATGGAACATCACTTTGATGGAAGCCAATTTTGAAGTGGCACAATGGGTAAAAACCATTCAAACTCATTTGGCACAAGGACACAGAGCCATGTTACCTCAATTGGGTGTTCTATGGTTGGATCAACAAGGACAAATGCAGTTTATTCCAGCTGAAGATGTAAAGTCTTCATTGCAGCATTTCGGTCTCTCTCCTATTCATTTGCACGTCATCCATTCCAAAGATTCCGCTATCACTTCCAAGACTTCTCCTGTTCGAGGAAAGCAATTGGAATTGAAAAAATGGATAGCCGTTGGAGCCGCCGCGATCACCATCGGAATCGGATTTTTTGCCTATTCAACACAACATCCCCACATGGACTTTGCAGGGATGGGAAATTGGGGAAATCAAAACGTGACCACTGCCTTTGTTCCTCACGCAACTCGATTGGATCAATTAGAAACCAATATTCCTGTTAGTACTGAAACAGAGCTACAAAAATTGTGGAATGCGACCAGCTTAACCGGCGAATCTCCCATTCACAAAACCATCTCTCCCGAATCCATTAGGACGGAAAGTGTTTGGGGAAAATCATGGGTAGTTGGTGGTGTTTTTAAAGACAAAATCAACGCGGAAAAACAGTTGCAACAAATGAAAAGTCAAGGTTTCAAAAACGCCTTGATTATTCCATTCCAAGACTATTTTTATGCTTGTTACGGTACCGCTTCCAGTGAAAAAGACGAAGCCATTTTACGCGCTCAAGTGCAACGTGTCGACCCTCGTGCATGGACCAAACGATAATTCCCATTCGCAATATCATTTTTGACTTCGGTGGCGTTCTTTTTGCCATTGATTACAACGCACCTGCGCGCGAGTTTTCAAAACTGGACTGGAACGATTTCACCGCTGAATATGCGCAAGCCGCTCAAAGCGATGTATACGACCGATTAGAAATTGGTGATATTGCTGTTCAAGATTTTTGGAACTATTTGTACGCTAAAATGCCTTCTGCAACCGAACAACAAGTGCAAGATGCCTGGAATAGCATACTCCTGCACCCCATTTCTCATCGCCTTGCTGCTATTCCATTGATTCGCAAAAGCGGCTTCAGAACATTTTTATTGAGCAATACCAATGCGACCCATGTCCCCGTATTTGAACAAATGATGAAGGACAATGGTGATTTTGATGTATTTCAACAGGGGTTTGAAAAAATCCACTACAGTCAAGAATTGGGAAAACGCAAACCGCATCCAGAAACTTATTTGCATCTGTGCGATTTGCATCAATTGAATCCTTCAGAAACGCTCTTCATTGACGATTCCGTGCAGCATGTTGAGGGTGCAAAAAAAGCAGGTCTTCAAACGATGCATTTAACACCGGAAAAAGACCTGCTTCAAGAATTGCGACTTTTGGGGATATTGTACTAATCTACAATTCCCACCAAGTCCATCATAAAGGCATATTCCAAAGCCACTTCTTTCAAAGCTTCAAAACGACCGGATTTTCCTCCGTGCCCCGCATCCATATTGCACCAGAACAATAAGTGATTGCTATCGGTCTTCATGGCTCTCATTTTAGCTACATATTTTGCAGGCTCCCAATATTGCACTTGAGAATCCCAATAGCCCGTAGTAACCAAAATATTGGGGTAATCTTTGGATTCAATGTTGTCAATTGGTGAGTATGATTTCATATAATCATAAAACGCTTTGTCGTTTGGATTTCCCCACTCATCATACTCAAATGTGGTTAATGGAATACTCTCGTCCAACATGGTTGTCACCACATCTACAAAAGGAACGGCTGACACAATTCCCTTGAACAACATAGGCGCCATATTGGCCACAGCTCCCATCAACAATCCACCCGCACTGCCACCCATGGCAAATAATCCATCTGAAGAAGTATATTTTTGATCAACCAAAAACTGGCCACAATCAATAAAATCAGTAAACGTGTTTTTCTTCTTCATCAACTTTCCATCGTCGTACCAATAACGTCCCATTTCTTGTCCACCACGAATGTGGGCAATGGCGTAGGCAAAACCACGATCCAACAAAGAAAGTCGACCTGAACTAAAACCTGCATCCAAGCTGTATCCATAACTTCCGTAGGCGTACAACAACAATGGAGCTTTTCCATTTTTCTCAAATCCTTTTTTGTAAACGATGGATACTGGAACCAATGTACCATCGGTGACAGGAACCATTAATCGCTCGCAAGCATAATCGGATGAGTTGTATCCACCAACAACTTCTTGCTGCTTCAACAACACCTTTTCTTGCGTCACCATGTTGAAATCAAAAGTGCTGGCTGGGGTAATCATGGATGAATAACCATATCGCAAGATGTCGGTATTGAAATCAGGATTAGCGCCAACACCTGCGGCATAGGCAGCATCCTCAAATGGCATGTAATATTCAGCCGTATTGTCCCAGCGTTTAATGCGCAATTGGGTCAAGCCATTCTTGCGTTCATCAATTACCATGAAATCACGAAACATCTCAACGCCCTCCAACAATACGTCATTACGATGAGGAATTACCTCTTCCCAATGTTCCATGGTTGTTTGGGTTAATGGGGTGCGCATCAATCTAAAATTTTTCGCATTCCAATTGGTAGTGATATAGAAATAATCGCCAAAATGATCAACGCCGTATTCCATTTCACGCTGTCTTGGCTGAATAATTCTAAATGTTCCTTTTGGATCACTTGCCTCTAAAACACGATATTCAGTGGATAAGGTTTGTGATGAACCAATGATGATGTATCGGTCACTTTTGGTTTTAAATACAAAACAAGAAAATGTTTCTTCTGTTTCTTCAAACACCAAAACATCATCTTGTTGTGAAGTTCCAACCACATGTCGCCAGATTTGAAACTCACGCAAAGTTTGGGGATCTCGCTTGGAATAAAATACGGTTTTATTGTCAGCAGACCATGTTGCTCTTCCAGTTGTTCCTTCCAAAACATCGGACAATACTTCTCCTGTAACGAGGTTTTTAAAGAAAACGCGATACACGCGACGACTGATTTCATCTACACCATAAGCCATCCAATTGTTGTCTTCACTGATGGTCATTCCTCCCAAAGCCCAATAGCTTTTTCCTTCAGCCAGCGCTGGACCATCAATCAATACTTCTTCTACACCTGTCTCCATGCTGTCTTTTTTGCGGCAGTAAAACGCATAGTCTCTTCCTTGCTCAAAACGCGTGTAATACCAATAACCATTGTCTTTGGTAGGAACACTTTGATCCGTTTCCTTGATGCGCCCTTTCATTTCCAAGAATAATTTTTCTTGAAAAGCGTCGGTGTGCTTCAACACCTGCTTGGTATAGGCATTTTCATCGTTTAAATACTGAACAACTTCCTTTGTCTGCTCATCGGGAGAAGTCGATTCTTTTTGCTCATCCGATAATCGCATCCAATAATAATTGTCCGTTCTTACATCTCCATGCTTCTCAGAGGTTTGTGGGCGAACATTCGCCTTGGGTGCCTTCACTTGACTTCCTTCCATATCGTTTAAGTTATTTTTCTTGTTGATTGATTAACTGCTCCATTACCGAGAGATCATTGGCGTGGGTGATTTTCATGTTTCGATGCATACCCAACTCAAAATGGAGCTGTACTGCTCCGTCTGATTCGACCACCGATGCGTCATCGGTAAAATTCGGATTGTACGCCTTACCGTAGGCATTTTTTACAATATCGTATCGAAAACACTGGGGCGTTTGAATGCTTCTCACCTTGTTTCGATCCAGAATATTCCAAACTCCATTTTGCTCCCAACGCAAGCTGTCCGAAATGGGCCAATAGGGAATCGCCGTTCCGTTTGCATTTGCCGCTAGCCACATTCTTTGGATAAATGGTAAATCAATTCCGGGCCGTGCCGCATCATGAATGGCCACCAATTGACAGCCCTCTGGGATCATCGCAATGGCATTCTGAACAGAATGATACCGCTCCGCTCCGCCAATGACAATTTGATGGGGAGGTAAAGAATACAAGATGGATTGCTCTCGCCAATATTCCTCCATGTCCTCACTCAAAACAACCATCACAAGGGCTCCTGATTGACAGAAAGATTCGATACTGTATGACAAAACAGGTTTTCCTTTCAACAGCAAAAACTGCTTTGGAATGGTTGTTCCAAAACGTTTTCCACTCCCCGCCGCGACGATAATTGCTACTTTCATGATAATCAAATACGAAACAAAGTAACTTCAAATTGGTAAAAAATGAAACCTAAAATTGTTTTTTGCGTAAATTCGAGCCTCTAAACGAAAGATATGAATTCAATTAAAGTTTGGTTATTGGTTGTAATGGTCGGAATGGGCTTCTCCATTGCTGCTCAAATCAATGATAATTTCGAAAGTTCCGCCGGTGCGTGGACGTCATTCAACGGCACTGAATGGGATCAATCTTCCACCAGTCCATTGGTAGGTTCCAAATCTTTAAGACACAATGGTGGAGGCGTTTTTTCAACCACATATCGCTCGACCGTTTCCCAAGCCATTCCAACTGCTATGAGCAATTTAAACGGAGTGAATACAACATGGGAGTTTAAGATTTCGACTTACGGTAAAACTTTAAACTCATCATCTAAATTTTGGGTGATTTTAGCTGCCAACAATCAAGACACTAAGATTGCCACAGGAAGCAATCAGTATGAAGGTGCTGTAGCCAGCAAATACCAAGGATATGCCATCGGCATCAACCCCAATACAGCAGCTGCAAGTGCTACAGATCCGTTCAATCTCAATCCCACTTTAAAAAACTTGAAGTTGATGAAAGTAACCAGCGGCAGTACCGCTATGGTCTCCGATATGGTTGAACTTCCTTCAACAACAGGATTGTACAGTGGTCAATATGGGGTCGGACCCAATAGCATCTCTGGTGTGGTTGGCATTAAAGTAACCCGCTCTCCAGATGGTGTTTGGGTAGTTTACGCTGACTATGACAACAATGGTGCATATGAGGTTCAAACATCTCCTGTAACTGACAACACTTACACCAGCATGAACTATGTGGGAGCGTCTGTTCGTTGGCCCAGCGGAACAGCCACTCCTTCGGCCCACATCAACGGTAACTTTGCTTTGGATAATTTTGCTATTACGCAAACATCAACCGCTGCGACTTACTATAGTGTTGCTGCAGGAAATATGTCCAGTGCTTCGGTTTGGTCATTGACCGATGGCGGAAGTCCAGTGAGCGCTACTTTCAATAGTGGAACCAATTTGATTATCAAACATGCGATCAATATTGATGGGAACTACAATTTAAACAATGTTACTTTCTCAACCGGTGGAAGTTTAACAGCCACTGCCAGTGCGCAAACATTGAGCTTTAGTGGCAATTGGACCAACAACAATTCTGAATCTGCATTTGTCGGATCTTTCGGAACTACTTGCTGCACTTCTGGATGTCGGGTTGTAATGGCAGGTGCTACTGCCCAGGCTATACAAGGCACAGCGGGAACACAATTCATGGAATTGCAAATTAACAATTCCGCAGGAGTCACATTAAATGCCCCTGTATACATCACTGCCGCAGTGCTTCCAACATTGGGAACATTAACTACAAATGGAACTGGTGGTAGCTTGAACTTAATGAGCACCTCAACATGCGCTGGTTCGATTCAATCCATTGGCGTTAGCGCGGACGTTGTCGGTCCAGTGTTGTTGCAACGTTACATTCCCAGTAATCCTGCCAACAATTGGATGTTTTTGTCTTGCCCTTTGTATGCAAACAATACCAACACGATGCAAACTCCCAATGATGCTTGGGGATCAAGAACAGTGAAAGGTGTGAGCTACCCAGCTTTAGCGATGACCACCACGAGTATCAAATATTACAACGAGGCTTTGGTCGGAAATTCTAATGTAGGTTTCACCGCCATTAGCCCATCGACAGGAACTTTAAATCCATTGTGGGGATACAACGTATACGCCACAGCTGGAGCCAAAACCATCAATCCTGTTGGATACCCAATCAAAGGAAATATTATCCGCACTTTGGGTTACACAGCAACAGGGGCAGCTGAATCTTGGGGAAGAAACTTGGTTGCCAATCCTTATCCAGCAGAAATAGACTGGATGACAGTCGAAGCTGCCAGTGCCAATGTTGGAGCCTATTACATTTACGATTATCAATCTTCCAATTATTTGTACTACAATGCAAACAATGGAACCTTTAATACTTCTGCTGCTTATCCCGATGGTATTGGTCGCTATATCCCACACAGTCAAAGTTTCTTTGTTATTGCAACCGGAGCAAGTCAAAGTTTGAACTTTGCTGAAAATGCAAAAGTCAATCGATGCACCCCAAAAGGTTTTGAGCGCAATTTTGCACCTGACCAACAATTATTGGTGCGTTTAACAGATGCCTACAACAAAGAAAGCGATGCATCTACCATTGTATTGGAGCATGGAAGTTCAGAAAAGTTTGATGAGGGTTATGACGTTTTTGATTTGTTTGATGCATCCATCAACAACGGAAACGTAAGCTTTATTTCTTCTGAAAATTATCCTTTGATGTCGGCATCGATCGATGGAGACAACATGCAAACAGTGCCCGTGAAATTAGAATTAACTGCCATGGGAATTGCTAATGCAGGCATTAACTTTGAAAAAGTACCGACTGCATCACAATGGTACTTTGAAGCAACAGCACCTGGACTACAATTTTCCAACGATGGAATTTCATGGAGCAATTTGGATAAAAACGAATGGATCACTGTAACCTCCAATACCCGCATTCAAATTACTTTCAATGAGCGTTTCCAAGGAACCATTGGGAATGTGATTTCTTGCCCACAAGGCAATTGCGCACCAGAACATAGCAACGTAGCCGCGAAGGAACGTCTTCAAATTTTAAAGGGTCAACAAAGCATCACTTTGCGCAACAACAACCACATGATTGAGCAAGTTATCGTTCATGATGCCATGGGTAAAATCATGGCTCGATACAATGGAAGTCAAGCGCAATGGATGTTGGAAACACAAGCATGGTCGGCGGGAATTTATTTGATCGAAGCCACCAACGACGAAGGACTAACCTTGATTGAAAAGGTGATGATTCCTTGATCTAAGAATAATTCTCAATAAAAAGGGCAGTTCTCACTGCCCTTTTTTATTTTTACCAAATGAAGTTTATCCTTTTCGGACTTGGTAATATTGGTCATGAATACAACAACACCCGACACAATATCGGATTTGATGTATTGAATTTTTTGGCTGAAAAACATGGCGGCACTTGGAAAACATCCCGATATGCCGATGTCTGTGAAATCAAAGTGAAAGGAAAGATTTTGATCTTGGTCAAGCCGTCTACTTACATGAACCTAAGTGGAAATGCGGTGCGGTATTGGTTGCAAGAAGAAAAAGTTGCTGCTCCCAATTTCTTGGTGATCACGGATGACCTTGCATTGCCCTTTGGCAAATTGCGCATGCGTCCTAAAGGAAGTGATGGCGGACACAATGGATTAAAACACATTCAAGCCATTCTCGGTAACGATCAATATCCACGCTTGCGTTTTGGAGTGGGTAGTGAATTTTCGAAAGGAAAACAAGTCGACTATGTTCTTGGCGTTTGGAATGAAGACGAGTTGAAAACACTGGAAGCCAGAATTGAGAAAGCGGCTGAAGGTTGTCTTTTATTTACACAAATTGGCCTTGAACGAGCCATGAATGTGGTCAATGCTTCTTAGTGAATTTGCCAAGTTAGCTGCACACTGATATTTCTTGGAGCTTCCGGTTTTGCTGGTCTTGTGGCGTAAAAGGCATTCAATATATTTTGCGATTGAAGACTACACGAGAATTTTTCCGAACAATAATAATGCAATCGTAAATCATAAATTTGCGTTCCCTTCTGATGTTCCTTTCTATACTCCGATAAGCCGGGAATAAACCACTCCAAAACAGGATCAATTTTTTGCATGAAACTGTAATACCGCCATCCCAATCCAAATCCCCACTTCCCTCTTGATGCATCCAAATTAAACTTGGCCATGTGCTTAAAACGATAGCGCAAAATATAATTGGAGGTGTCCATATCGGTTACTCCTGTGCACAAGGACTGGCCATACTTGAATAGATTTTTTCCTCCTGGATACATGCTCAAATCCACCGGCAATAAGTACGTATAACCACCCAATCCATGCCATTCCCATCCCCGAAGTTTACCATTGATCGATCCCGAAAATTCAGCTCCGCCAATTTGTGCATCTGCAACATTGACACTCTTGTAACCCAATCCAAACAATGTATCCGTCACTGCTCCCCATCTTCCAAAAGTGAACTCAATCAAATCTCTGTATCGAGTTAAAAACAGTGCCGCATCGAATGAAGCTTGAAAAGCTTCCTTCTCAACTATCGCTTTGTAACCCAACTCCGATCCCCATCCGCGCTCTGGCACTATATCCGGATTGGGATAGATATTGATCTGATCAATCGTGTAGCGCACGAATCGCTCCGCAGGAGATGGGAAACGATATCCCTGTACATAAGAACCTCTCAGAACATGCCGCTCATTGATGGCATAGGTCGCCCCCAAACGACCTACCGGAATGGGCGGCATTTTTACTCCAGGCATGGCATAGTGCTCCATGCGCACACCACTTGACAAATGCCACTTTCGCCAAGAGTAATCTCCATGCGTAAATATGCCGGATAAATTTCCCTCTTGTCGACCTCCAAAGGCCGCGTCAAAAAAAGAAAAGTGATTGATATTCGCTCCTGCCAACCAGTCCATTCCCCACTTGGTCCTGTGCACCCAACGATACGTCAATTGCTCCAATTGAACCCCATGATGCAACTTTTTTGCATTGGGAATCATAGAGGCATAATACCTTCCTTTTAACGTGTGCAGATTTCCTCGCTTGTCGGTATGCTCAACCCATGGATCGACATTGAGCCAAAGGTCATTGTAAGAGGCCATCGCACTGCTCGCCAAAAACGAACCTGTATTTTGATTTTGCCAGAACAAAGACGAGTTCAGCCGCTGTCGCATGGCTAATCCATTTACTCCCCATTGTGTTCGTTTGAATTGAGGCAAATTCCATTTGGTCTTAAATGACAATCTCGCTCTTTTCTCATCCTCACCTCTAATCCAACCGTCAGCAGCATGAACGGCTCCGCCGATCAACCACTTGCAATTGCCAGTCTGCTGTCCATAACGAAACAAGTAGCCCGATTGATAGGGAAAGTCTCCACTTCCAGAAGTATCGGAAGCGCCCCACCATTTGGCCCCTTTTACCGAAGGAGCATCATATCCTGTAAAATAATACTGCAGCATTCCGTTGGGCTTGGCTTGTGGCACTTTGGTTCGAATATTCACTACACCATTCAATGCGGAAGATCCGTATTGAACCGAGGAAGCTCCCTTCACCACTTCCATAGCTTCCATCATTTCAATGGGAACGTAATTCCATTTGATATCATTTCGATCTGCTGTTAATAAGGGGATATCATCCATCACCAACATAACTCGACTTCCTGCACCGTAGGCATATCCACTGCCTCCGCGAATACTGGCCTGACCATCCACTATCGTAACACCTGGAACCCTTTCCAAAGCACTTGAAATATCAACGGTTCTTTTTCGAATCAAATCACGGGCATCAATTCGCTCAATACTCTGAGAATTCTCTTTGACAGACTGACCATACAAAGAAGAACTCACCACCAAAGTTGCCGATTCAGAAGCTACAGGAACCAATTTAACCAATACATTCTCTGGATGAATGCGGGGATCAAAATGCCAAATTTCATCCTGAAATCCCAACATTTTTATACGAACATCTTGCTCAGAATGGCAGGTCAATACTGCCTCGCCCTTCCAGTTGGTAAGAACATGTTCGTTGCTATTAAAAACAATTAATGCGCCTGGAATAGGAACCTCCGTTTCATTTTCTACTACCAAAAAATGAATTTCCTGTCCGAGCAGAATGCCAAAGGACAGGACAAATAAGAAAGTCATCCACCAACGACGAAACATTGGTGTGCAAGATAATTTATTTTCTTCCCCGTTTCGTTTTTTCTGCTGCGCGTAATTCTGAATACCGTGGATCTTCTTGGTTAACCACCTTGCGCATTTCATAAACCTCAACATTGTATACGCCCATCTCTTCAATCACCTTACCGCGCATCCAATAAACTCCTTGTCCACGCCATTGCACATTGCTGCCATATGCATTCGGAAAATGAACAGTGTCCAAGAAATTTCCTTCAGCATCAATAAAATTTCCAAAATACATGCGCTCTCCTATTGCTGTTCTGGTTGATTTAGCGGTAATGTAATAACCATAAACCACAACGCTCTTTCCCAAATAACTGGGTACGTCTTTGGAAAGAACATGGGACTCCAATTGCTCTCCAATCCAGTCAAAAGGATTGCACAATGGGAAACCCAACAACTCCATTTGATCATAAACATCCTCCAACGGATGATGCTCCAAAGTTGGAATCTCAAACTCCCTTCGTTGTACTCCAAATAAAGTAGCCGAAGAATCGGTACTGCGCTGATTGAAATAAATCTGCGCCTTCCAGAGTAAACTCTTTTTGGTTTCATTGGCAAAACGAAAAGCTCCCACACGAATCAACAATACACACTGTTCCAGTCCCAAATGAACCCGATCAATAAAATCATCAAAATCAACAAAAGAGCCTTTGCGCTGGGCTTGTAAAATCCGCTCAATGACAGGATGCTCTAAATCTTTGATCATCCCCAAACCTAGGAAAATCGTCTTATCCCGAATCAATGACACCGCACTGCTGCGCTGCACACAAGGTGGCTCTACTGTAGCGCCCTTTCTTCGCGCTTCGTGGACATAAAATTCAACAGAATAAAATCCTCCTCCGTTGTTCAAAGTAGCCACCATATACTCCAAAGGAAAGTAAGCCTTGAGAAATAAACTTTGAAAACTTTCGACAGCATAAGAAGCGCTGTGTCCTTTTGCAAATGCATATCCCGCAAAGCTTTCTATTTGACGCCAAATCTCTACTATTTCTTGCAAAGGATGTCCCTTCTGTAACGCATTTTGAATAAACTGATCACGTGCCTTTTCAAATTCTTCTCTTCCTCTAAATTTCCCACTCATTCCTCTGCGCAAGGCATCGGCTTCACCCAATGTCAAACCGCCATAATAATGCGCAACTTTGATAACATCCTCTTGGTATACCATGATACCATAAGTCTCCGGCATCAAGTCCAATAGCACAGGATGCGCTTGCTTTCTTCTTTCAGGAATTCTTTGCCGCATGATAAACTCACGCATCATGCCGCTCTTAGATACGCCAGGTCTTATTACAGAACTCGCCGCCACCAAGGCCAAATAATCATCCACCTGCAACTTGCCCAATAGCATGCGCATGGCTGGCGACTCCACATAAAAACATCCGATGGCATCAGCAGATCGAATCAAACCTCGAACTCGCTCATCATGCTTGAATCTACGAATGTCATGAATATCAAAATGCATTTGATCGGGTTGATTGTAGGCAATGATTTCTACACATTCTTTGATCTTTCCCAAACCGCGTTGGGATAAAATATCAAATTTGTAAATGCCGATATCCTCCGCAACGACCATATCAAAATGCGTCGTTGGAAATCCCTTGGGTGGTAAAAAAGTTGCGGTATAATGGGTAATGGGTTTTTGTGTGATCAATATGCCTGCGGCATGAATGGACAATGCGTTTGGAAAATCTTGGATGTACTGCGCGTAGCGCAATGTCAATCGCTGCAACTCATCCAACTCCTCTACACTAAATTTCCCATCCGACAACAAATCAATATCTTCTTTGGGCAATCCAAAAACCTTCCCCAATTCGCGCACCGCTGCTCTGTACTGAAAAGTGTTGTAAGCCCCAAGGAGTGTGACATTTGGGAATCGAGAAAAAATATAATTGGTCATGTCCTCTCGATCCGTCCATGAAAAATCAATATCAAAATCAGGTGGATTTTGGCGGTACAAATTGATGAATCGCTCAAAATATAAATCCAACTCTATCGGATCAACGTCTGTAATACGAAGTAAATAAGCAATGATACTATTGGCACCACTGCCTCGCCCAACATAGAAATAATTGTTCCGACGTGCATAGGAAGTGATGTCCCAATTGATGAGAAAGTAAGAGACATAATTCTTTTCTTGAATCACCGACAACTCTTTCTCCAATCGATGAAAAATGGGATGATTTTTTTCGGATAAGTCCAACTCCGGATACCGATAGAAAAGGCCTTCCAAGGCCAAATCGCGCAGCAAAACAAAATCACTCTCGGCATCTTTTCCAAACACAGATTGATTTTTCAAACTCGTCTCCTCTTCCATTGGCCACAACAACCAACGCTCGTGGATCCATTCTTTCGTTTTGTCATAAAGTTCTATTTCTCCATAACCACTTTGAACTTGATCTACTGGATACAACGTTTCAGTTTGCGGTGCTTGGTCCAAAATAGATAACTTGCTGAGCAATTGGTTTTCTTCTATGGCCCGCAGCAATCGATGGGTATTGAAATCTTTCTTATTTCGAAAACTAAAAACTGGCATCGCCAACAATCGCGGAGAATTTGACCAGCGTGAAATGCGGCATCGATTCCATTCATTAGGCGCCAATGCAATCCACTCATTTACGCGCAACATTTCTGCATTCCAGTCTCGAATTCTTTCAAAGGGATAAATAATCTCGACATCCTCCCAATACGGAGGACGTGCAGGGAATTCAATCTTTCGATGACTATGGTAAGAGAGCCATTCATTGATTTGTGACCAACCGGATTCACTTTTGGGAATGGCCACATATTGAGTGGTCATTTTGTTTTTAAAGTCCACACCCACTATGACGGGAAAATTATTTTGTTTGGACCAACGCTTTACATCCCAAGCAGCCGATGTATTGTTGATGTCCGCAAAAATGGCTGCGCTATATCCCGCATCGCGCAGCTCATGCAAGGCCTCCAAGGGAGACACCGTGCCATAGCGAAGAGAAAAATAGGAGTGAACAATCATGACAATCGAAGGCGATTAAAACAACGACATTTGATCATCACGGCGTTTCTTGGCACGCGTTTCACCCATGCCAAACATCTCAATATCTTGGTAAACCTCGTACTCAAAATCTTGTACAATGCGTTCGCCCATGGGACGGAGCAACTCCTTACCATTGGCAGTGGGAGAGGCAATCGCGGGATCGATGGGATAAGCATTGAGAAAAGAATCCGGGCAGGATTGCATCACTGCAGTAACATCAGCAAGTGGCGATTGGGGGTTCAGCCAAACGGACTGCGCATCGGGAGGTAGTATTAGCGGACAACGGTGGTGACCCAATTTTTCGAGCGCCGCATTGGGCGGCGTAGTGACGATGGCAAAGCCATGAATCAGCTCTTCCCCCTTTTGCCAAACATCCCAAATGCCTGCAAGCGCCATCGGGCCTTGCGGAACACGCGGATACACGCAAAAAGGTTTTTTGAGACCAATGCCTTGTGGCCCTTCAATAAAAGCATCTGCAATCACCAGGCAACGCTGGCTGCGAATGGCTTTGCGGTAATAGGGTTTGTCGATGATGCCTTTGGCACCACGGTAGTCTTTTCGGTTCTCTTGGTTGTGATCCCCTTCCGATCGCGCATTGATTTGCATCTTGCCATCTTTGGACCACGAAGGCGTAAATCCAAAACGAAAAAGTTGCAGCGTTTTGGGGTCATGGTCAGTAATCACCAAACCTTGACTTCCAGGAGCCAGATTGGTGGTGGGAGAAAAGTCCAAGCCACGAGGCAGTATGGCGCCCCATTTTTTCTCAATCTCCTTAACCTTGGTTACAACAATATAACGTCCACACATGATACAAAGTAAAGATAGGTCCTTGTAATGGAAGTACAACGAATAGATTCCCTCTATTCTACCAAGAGAAAAGTGATTTGACCTGGGCGGAATCCCCACCTAACATTGCTCAAAAAAACACAATGAAAAAAGTAAACCTAGACGAGCTTCAAACACTCAAACAAAACCACGAATGGCTCTTGGTAAAATTCAGCAGCAATCCATGCGCACCATGCACTGCCATGACCGATGTCCTGGCCGAAGTCACTCCTAAATATCCGCAATTGACCGCCATTGAGTCAGATGCCATGGAAAACATGGAAGAACTGATGTCCTTCGGATTGGGAAATTTCGTTCCCCAAACTATCCTTTACCACAACGGCGTAGCGATGAACCTAGAAAAACCGTATCAATTGGTGGGATTGAAAACCCCCGAGGTGGTGAATCAAGTCTTGTCGCATTTTATTACTACCTAATTCTTGAGCATAAAAAAAGGCGTGAAATTCACGCCTTTTTTCTCTGTACCCAGAGTGGGAATCGAACCCACACGTCACGAGGACACACGATTTTGAGTCGTGCGCGTCTACCAGTTCCGCCATCCGGGCCTCACGATTGAGGGTGCAAATATATACAAAGTCTCCTATTCCTTGCAAATTAGAAAATAATTTCCTGAAAGAAATATTCCAATCTTGCCATCTCGACGATCTTCAGGCATCCGCATCATCGATGATCCTGTACCTTCCTTACTTTCCAAATAGGGTTGCACCATCGTTTTCCATTGCCCTTTGTCCCAAACATAAGCCCTTGTAACCGTCTTGTGTCCCGACCATTCCGTGATAACACCTTCCTGTGGCTTGCTCGATCGATGGTCATTGAAACGCAACATTGGGTTGCCATTGGGCATTGATACGGAATAAGAGGCACCCACCAATTCTGTCCCTTGCTGCTTCTTGGGGATGGCCATTACGTTTCCATCCAGTGTCATGTCGGGCAAAACATGAACGGCATAAATCTCTTCAAAATACTCATACAATTGCGTGGAAGTGGGTCCTGTCATTTGCACATTGTATCGATCGACTGTCCTGATTTCACGATAAAAATAAGACTCTCCAAACAACCAAAATCCGCCTGTACTATCACTCAACAAATGCTGACCAATCCATGGTACCGGATCTCCAGCAACTGGAAATGAAACAACTTTCTGACCCACAACATCGCCCGATGCAATATCCAAATCATAGACAATCATGCCATCGATACGCTCTTGACCGCTGTTGGAAAATGTGCAAACACAACGGTGTCGACCATTGAACGCTTCTTGAAAAAAAACCTCGCGCAAATTGCGTTGACCCAAAACCAAATCCCATTGCTGTACATGCTTACGATCCAAATCCAAATGCACCAATTCTGCCTTCACCAAATCAGACAAATCATGCTTGGGTCGCGTCTCACGGTTATTTCCTGACATGACCCAGATATTGCCCGAACGATCCAATTGCCAGCGTGACACCGTTCTTCCTCCCTCGCCCATTTGCAATTGCCACAACATGGTTTGCATTTCCTTTAATTCGCTATCCGCTTTCTTCCATCGAACAGTCATCAATTCTTTCGAGCTATATGTAGCTTGACTTGACACAGCAGCAATCCAATCTCCCTCTTCCAACAATTGTAATTGGGGACAACGATTCTTGGCGGAATAATACATGGCTCCTAAAACACGGGCATGGTTCCAACCTTCCTCACGATTATACAAAAGCTCTTTAAAATAAATAGAATCCAACGCCATGCTGTACTGCACCAAAATCAAACCCAATCCAGCTGAATAATGGTGCAAACCCACCCAATAATGATCTTGCGGAATATTGTATTGCCAGGTCTTTCCTCCTGTCAAATCTACCATATCAAAAGACTGAATGTCTCCGAATCGGTTGTTGTAAAGCGTGAATAAATAAGACTGATCGTTTTTTTCATCAATAAATTGACCCGCCATCTGGCGTTCAACAGATTGACGAGCAATGATGGTTTGGGCCTGAACTTTCGTTGTCAATAAAAACAACAGAAAAATCCACTTACTTGCCCGCGAACCAACGTACGATGTCCATGCCATTTCCATAAAGCATTAAGCCCAATAACAATACCATGCCCACCATTTGCGCCCACTCCATCACCTTTTGAGAAGCCGCTTTTCCTGTAATCATCTCCCACAACAAGAACACAACGTGCCCTCCATCCAAAGCAGGAATGGGAAGAATATTCATAAATGCCAAGATCAAAGAAATGAATGCAGTGCGCTCCCAAAAAATAGCCCAATTCCATTGTTCAGGAAACAACTTCGCAAACGTTGCGAAACCGCCCACTTGCTTAGCACCTGACTTTGAAAACAAAAACTTCAATTGAGACGCATAATCCCGAACTGTCTCCCAAGCTTGAGCCATGCCCGCAGGAATCGCCTCGAAAAAGCCGAAGGTGCGGTTGACGTAGGCAAAATAATGATCGGGGGTTCGTGGCGCAAATCCAATGGTTCCTTCGGCAGTGGTTTTGGGTTCAATGGTCATCCATTGTCCGTTGCGATATAAACCAATGTTCATTTTTTGATCGGGATGCGCATGTAACATCTTCTGAATATTCTGGAAATAAATCAATGTATCTCCATTGATAGAGACGATGGAATCACCTTTCATCAATCCTACTTCTTGTGCTGGTGTACCATAAATCACCGTATCTACAACACAGGGAATCCTTGGAGAAAAGGGCATACGAACACCATGATCCACCATCTGTTGACCCAAATTTTCGGGTAATGCAATTTCAATGGTTTTGCCATCTCTAACAACTGTAGCTTGACTGGGATGATTCAACAACATCCACTTCGGAATTTCAGTATAAGAGTTCGGCGTTTTACCATCCAATGCCATAATTCTATCTCCTTCTTGAAATCCAACTGACGTCATCAGCGAATCGCAGTGCACGCCGTAAGTAATATTCTGAACAGGTAGCTCGTCTTTGCCCCATACGCCTAAAACGATGGCATATAAAACAATTCCAACGATGATATTCACCACTACACCGCCTACCATCACAATCAATCGTTGCCATGCTGGTTTGGCTCTGAATTCCCAATCTTCAGCTGGTTTGGACAATTGCTCTTTGTCCATGCTCTCATCTACCATTCCAGCAATCTTCACATATCCACCCAATGGGAGCCATCCGATTCCGTATTCAGTTCCGCCCATTTTCTTCTTGAACAAACTGAACCATGGATCGAAAAATAAATAAAACTTCTCTACACGAATCTTGAAAAATTTAGCCGGTAGAAAGTGTCCACCTTCGTGCAGAATAATCAATATTGATAAACTCAAAAACAATTGTAAAGCCAACATCATAATCTCTCTGTTTGTGGGGTAAAGGTACGTTGATATGCTAAAGTATATTTCAAAACATATTTGCCAAATACGTCAAATTCTAAATTCACTACCGAATCAATCTCCACCGAATGAATGGTGGTGTGCTCGTAAGTGTATGGGATGATACAAACTGAAAAAGTATCCATCCCACTGTTTACCACTGTTAAACTGGTTCCATTGACACAAATACTTCCTTTTTCAATGGTCAACCATTCTGGATTTGCCTTGTATTGAAAAGTAAAACGCCAGCTACCGGCCTCTTCCTCTTTTGCAATGCATACTGCCGTGGTGTCAACATGTCCTTGAACAATATGCCCATCCAATCGACCTTGAAATTGCATCGCTCTTTCCAAATTCACTTTTTGACCTATTTGCCAATTTCGCAAATTGGTTTTTTCCAATGTCTCATGAATCGCTGTGACTGTGTAATGTCCATCGTGAATTCCGACTACAGTTAGACATACACCATCGTGCGCCAAACTCTGATCTATTTTCAATTCGCTGAGAAAAGAACATTCCACATCAAAATGAACATTCGATCCCTCTTCTCGTCTACCCACTATTTTCCCGAATCCCTCTACTATTCCTGTAAACATATTCTTACTGATTTATGGAAGTAACCTTCCCATCGATGAGCTGAATCCATCCATGCATTGCATGTGGGACAATCCCTGCCAATCGAATTTCATACACTTGAATGACATAATAATACACCCCATCTTGACACAATTGGTGGGTGCTTTGATCTTTTCCATCCCAATAAATTCCAGGGTCTGTTGTCTCAAACATCAATGTGCCCCAGCGATTGAAGATCTGCATCTCCACATGATCGATGGATCGGTATGGAAATGACTGGTACAAATCATTGAAATCATCTCCATTGGGACTGAACATATTGGGCAATGCGTAAATCGGACAATTATCAAAACACAATGTGTCGGAGAAAACACTTTCGTTTTGTTGCATCTGACCATTGGGCCACAAATTCAACGAATCCAAAGCTGTTACCACGTAGCAGCCAGCTATCGAATTCAAAGTGGAGTCTGGATTCATCGTGAAAATGGTGTCATTAGGAGAATCAAAAGTTTGTATCAATTCAAATGGTTCTCCTTGCACTTTGGCTTGATACAATTTGTAACCTGTGATATCATCCGCACAGGAAGGTCGGTTCCAATGCAAAATCAATTGTGGTATTTCACAATCAGATACTGCCTGTAGAAAGGGAGCACAAGGCGGTTGTTGATCATAAGGCTGAGCGCAAGCTTCTTGACTCCAATTGAAAAGCGGATCCTTGACACCACCCGTTCCATATGTTCCAATGGTTTTTATTACATAACAATAAGCTTGATTATTGACCAATCCCTGGTCAGTATAGGTAGTGACATTGGTATCAGCAATCAAACTAAAACTGCTCTCACCAGGACCCTTTCGAAAATACTGGTAACGAAGATTGTCCCAAGGAACAGATTCTACCAAATGAATTTGCATCGCATTATCGAGTGGCGTTAGTTGCATCCAAGGACTTGTAGCAGTTGATGAATAGCCCACTTCAAAATCATTGGACAACAAACGCAACCGATAACGATGACTAACACCTTGCGTGTTGAAGCTTCCTGCTTGGACAAATGCGGTATCCAATAGCATGAAATCGGCATTGGAATCGCTGGAATAAATCAATTCTTCATTGCTCGTTCCAGAGATGGTATGATACAATTCATAGCGGTAAGGTCCTGGATATTGAACGATATCCAAATCCGCTGGCGGCGACCAAGTCACCGTATCAACACCCGAATCAAAACTGGTAACTCCAATAGAAACTTGCGTGATAATGGGAACAGTTTTTTTCAACTGAGCACAAACTTCTTCACTCGCATAGGATATAGAGCCGTCAGGCCATTCCGTCGCTATCATGTAACAATAGTTGGCTCCAAAATTCACACTCTCATCCAGATAAGTTGTATTAGAAACCCCATCTACATCAGCCAACCATTCGTATCCAGTATAGGCCGGAACACCCAATTCACAATTAGCCGGAACAAAGCCATACAAGCCATTGCGACGGTATATCTTGTAATTGACCAAACTGGCTTGATAGGGAGTGAATATATCAGAACAAGTGTGCTCATTCCAGCTCAATTGAATACCGTTATTGAATGGAGCCGCCACTGGATTCTCAACCCTTGGCGCAACCACTTGAATATTCATCGTTTCAATAAAAGACAAATTCACATACCCATCATCGGTCGCCTGGAAGGTAACCTGATAAGGTGCATATCGAATTTCTTCACACTCTGGAGTCCAATTGAAAATATATGAATTTGTATTGAAAGAAGCAGGATGTATCACATTGGTCAGCGGGCCTCCAAAGGCTTGCATGGTTACATTGTCTCCATTGGGATCACCAGACACCAATTGAAACCACATATTATCGCCTGCTAAAACACATTTATTGGGAACAGGTAAAATAAATGGTGGCTGGTTGTTACAGGTGACCACTGTAATTTGCATATCGCGGATAACAAAACCAATTGGATAACCATTTCTAAATTCCGTAATTTTAATAGCGATATTGTATTCACCGGCCAACAGCGGGACACTCCAATTCACATCACCGGTCAATTCATTGATCGTAAAAATATCCGATGTCGATGCGGTCACTTCATTGGGCAGCACCCAAGCCGGAACATCTCCCAACGCCAAAGGCAATCCACCATCACCGAGACAACTGACCAAACTATACGATAAAGAATCTCCATCTGGATCATAAGCCGCAGGGTTGTGCATCCATGGTTGATAGATACAAGCCTCTTGTGTCGGTGGATTCAACAATTGAACGGAATTATTGTGACCCAATCCCGGACTAATCACCAATTGGCTTTGAATACTAAAAACCTGTTGAACCGAATTGATGATATTCACTACTCCCCCATTTCGATTGGGGTCAATCATCATCAGTGTATAAATTCCTGGACCCGCATAGGTGTGATACCCCATGTAAACATTTCGTTTTCCATCGATATTGGAAAGAATGGTTTCCTCTGATCGTGGAAGGCTATCCAAATCCGTCTCTAACACATTGGCGGGCTCATCTCCCCAATAAATCTTCAACCATGGACGATCAGCTGGTGAAGAGGTTTTGGTGATGGTTAAAATGGTGACTTTGTATGTGTAGCCTGAAACGTGCTCATAAATAATTTCTCCAGCACGATTGTGCGTGGCACTGGCCGATTGGCCCATTACCAATAAACACATCAACAAGAAAAATCCAAAAAGCTTACGCATGTAACGAAATTAGTCAGAAACCACGAGGGGTTTCGTTAATTCACAATCATTTTTATTTTTTTACCACCTTCGCTTCCATCTATCATCAACCAATAAATGCCCGCCGCAATTTGTACTTCTGCGTTCCACACTTCTGGAATCCACCCATGGTATGCAAATACTTGACGACCTTGCACATCGATAATACGAATGCTACTGGCATCATTACAACCAACGAGCGTGAACTGTCCATTGTTGGGATTGGGGAAAATCAACAACGGATTTTCTTGTTTCTCAGAAACTGATGCTGTTTGCTGAATCGTTAAACAGTAATCTTCAAATTCGCCATAGGCAAAGCTTCCGCATGCTTCAGGAATTTGGCCACTTCCCAAAACGCCATAATAGGTCAGTCCAATTCTCATCCGCGCACTGCCCAAAGAAGCGGTCATTGGAACTGTAATATTTCCGTTTACTACAGCACTTGAACCTTGTCCAGGATCCAGAGCCAACTCTGCATCTTCAAATGTGCCACTTCCATCCCAATCGATCCAAACTTTGGTATACTCTACATACGGCACTGTTCCAAATCCCGGTGTGATGGTGATGGGATAAGTTTGACCCAAAACCAATGCAGTGGTCATAGCCGTATAATCGCCATAGCCTCCATCAGTTCCACTTAAATTATTGATCGTCCCAAAGGTTACTTGTTCTATCCATTCAGATCCGGCATCGGTACACAAACCTTGACAAACCTGCATCTCACTGCAACTCATGCAACCCAATGTGGTCCAATTCACGTAGTTCAATTGCGTCATTGGGTCGGCGCAATTCGCGTATATCACAGCGGTATAATCTGTACAAGACAATAAATCATTCCAAGAAATCGTGGTGTCAGCAGTTGTATAGTTAACAGTCTGCATTCCGTTTCCAGTCAAGGCTATTGTATATCCTCCTGAGGCCAAGATGGGTGGCCATGTTAAAGTGGCTGACTGATTGGTAATGCCGCTCAGTGAAGATGTGTTGGGATGATAACAGCAACCCGTGGTTGTAAAATTGTACAAAATGCTCCAGTCGCTCCATGCAGTATCACAACTCATTCTCAATTGAAATTCATAAATTGCACAAGCCTGAAGCGTGTCAAAAACAATAGAAGAATTCAAGTCAGAAATCGTCATCCAACTATTTGATCCCACAGGGTGAATCTGCATTTCAACGACTCCGTTGCCTATCGCACTCCAACTGATATCCACCAACGAAGAGGTTTCACTTGTTGTGACCTGTACATCATAAGGCGCCAAACAATCGGAATTACTGCAGGCATTCATGAGCAAATCCAAACTATTTCTCACATTCAAACGTCCTCCCGTCGCAACTTCTGAAGCAAGATTGGACACTGCATCCACACCATTTAACAAGTAATTCTTTACCCACATGGCGGCAGTTTGCGGAGAATTGTGAGCCAATGTTGCAAAAGACAAACAAGGTGCAGCATACAACAAAGCCACAGATCCGGCCACACAAGGAGAAGCGAATGATGTCCCTGAAGCGGTTGCATAGTTGGTATTTCCAGCCATTAAAACATTTTCGCCGGGAGCACCTAAATCGATGCTCGATATTCCATAACCGCTATACGTCCTCACATCACTGTTATTGGTAGCTGTTACAGCAATGAGATAATCACTGGGACAGGCAGTGGGCATATCTCCGACATTGTCCACATTGACATTGTTGTTGGCCGTTGCAGCACAACTGATAATGCCGTAATGCCCCAAGGTATCATACATCTGACACCACAATGGATAACCACTTGACATGGCATTGTCAATTCCCCAACTGCTATTGGTAACGACGACAAATGCGCCCAATTGTCCATTGGTATTATTGTACAACTTTCGCATCACAAGCGGATAGGTGTAGGCGCTAATCACACTGGCTTCGGTAATCCCTCCCATCTGAACTTGCATTAGCTTAACATCCCAATTGACCCCAGAAACGCCCAAAGCATTGTTGCCCTTGGCGCCAATCATGCTGCTCACCTGGGTTCCATGATTTCCGTTGGACGAGTTATCGGTACTACTGGTAACATTCCAACCATCATAATCATCGATATAACCGTTGCCATCATCATCCAAACCATTGTCCGGCACTTCATTGACATTAACCCAATGATTGGGAAGAATATCTTCCTGATCCCATTTGGCTCCCTGGGTTTCCACAACGCAAGCAACTATCTCGTCACCCAATGCGGTTTGCCCTCCTGTGGTAATATCCCACGCTAAATCAGCGTCAATATCATTGTCCTGGGGATCTGCAAAATGCCACTGACTCCCAACCAAAGGATCATTGGGAACGTTTCTGTCTTGAATAAAATGATTCAACTGGGCAACATGCACTTCTTTTAAATTTGACAAATAAAGCAAAGCCTCCTCTTCATTGATTAGATCTCCTTCCCATGCATACGCATATATCTGCATAGGTTCGGAAACAACTTCCTTCAAGTGGAATCTTGAAAAAGAACCATTGCCTTTGGCAAAAAGCGAAGCAATTGTTTTCGGATCAATTCCTTTTTTCAATTGAACCAATACCTCATGATCAACAAATCCCTGAGCTGAAAGGGAAAATGCGATTCTCCAAAAAAAACAGAATACGATTAGATACCTCATGATTTGATATATTTTCTTTTTACACGGGTGGATATAGAAGTCAAAATCTCGTAAGGAATGGTTTGGCATTTCAATGCCCAATCTTTCAGTTTGATGTGTGGTCCCAACAACTCTACCTCATCCCCTTCTTGACAATCGATACCGGTAACATTGATCATGATCATATCCATGCAAACGCGTCCGATAACGGCTGCTATTTTTCCGTGGATACTCACTTCACCGATCCCATTGCTCAGTGATCTTCTAAAGCCATCAGCATAACCCACTGGAAGTGTCGCAATTTTCGTCTCAACATCCGATCTGAAACTGCATCCATAGCCAACATAATCACCCGAAGGAATAGTGCGCAATTGTGAGATATATGTTTTCCAAAAATGGACATCTTGCAATGATTTTTGCTCTTGCTCGATTGGCGAATAACCATACAATCCAATTCCCAATCGCACCATATCATATTGTGCTTGAGGCCAACGAACAATTGCAGCAGTATTTGCTGCATGAGCCACAGCCTTCGGAAAGATTTTTCGAACCTCTAAAACAGCCTGATCAAACTCTTTCAATTGTTGAGAAGTAAAAGAATCCATATCCTCATTTTCTGCACTGGATAGATGGGTGAGCACACTCTCTACCTGAACAGATGGATTTCGTTCAAGTACAGACAAAATCTCAGGTAATTCTTTCAAGTCGATTCCCAATCGATGCATGCCCGTGTCTATTTTCAAATGAAGCAACAATGGTCCATCTATTCCCCATTTTGATTTTTCTTCTATCAATGTATTTAGTACATGAACAGAATAAACTTCAGGCTCCAGTCGATATTGAACCAAAGCCTTGACACTATAACGCTCAGGATTCATCACCATAATGGGCAAAGAGACTCCGGCATTGCGCAAGGCAACTCCCTCATCCAAATAGGCCACTCCCAAATAATCCACTTGATGAAACTCCAACCATTTAGCAATCTCCACCGATCCCGATCCATAACCAAACGCCTTGACCATCACCATGGTTTTTACACCTTGCGCTAGTCGACTTCTGAAAAACTCCAAGTTGTGTTTGATGGCGTCCAAATTGATTTCCAAACAGGTCACATGATTTTGTGCTTGTAACCGTTGAATAATGGTTTCAAATCCAAAAACACGCGCACCCTTGACCAAGACAACTTCATTTTGCCAATCAGAAGTATCACATTGTTGCAAATACGATGATGTAGACTGATAAATGGCACCATTCAAAGATGACAATTTTAAAAAATTGTTCCATTGGTCTCCGATAAAAATCACTTGCTTTGGCTGATGCAACTCCAGCAAGGCAATTGCCTTGGTATAGTCTGTTTCCGCATCATTACCTTTCGGTAATTCCGATAATATTACAATCAATTTTCGATGGTCATATTGATCTTTCACTTCTTCCAATGCCAATTGCAAAGAGGCCACATCAAAAGAATAAGCATCATTGATCAGCACTGTTCCATTGACACCTTCCAAATGTTCCATGCGCATTTCCAATGCGCTCCATTCCTGACAACGATCTTGAATTTGTTCTACACCAATGCCCAATTGCAAGGCCATGCAAATGGCATGGATTCCATCCTCCACCAATACTGGAGAAGAAAATGGAAAATTATATTCTCGCCCATCCAATACAATTCTTGAATGGGTTCCCAAAACTTGAATGTCCGATAACATCCATTGGTTCCCTGTTTCTTTTCCCCAGGTTAAAAAAGGCAACTTGCTGGATAAATTATTTTCAGCACCAACAATTGATATTGATTTTTGAAACAACAACAATTTCTCTTCTCTCAAATGCAAGGAAGATTGAAAGTTCTGTAAATGAGATTCTCCGATATTGGTCAAAATTCCTAATGTGGGTTGGACAATTCTCTCCAATTTCTCCATCTCTCCTGGTGCTGATATTCCCACCTCAATAATGGCCAATGTGTGCGATTCATTGAGTTGCAACAAAGACAAAGGAACACCGATTTGCGAATTAAAACTTCTTGGACTTCTGCAGATCTTGTATTGCCCTGCGCACAATTGATTCAACCATTCTTTGACAATTGTCTTTCCATTGCTCCCTGTGATAGCGACAACTGGAATGTCAAATTGTTGACGATGAAATTTGGCTAGTGCTTGAATCGCAGCAACGGTATTGGGAACGATAACCTGAGAACAATCCTCCAAAGGAAGTTTTTTTGAAACCAAAAAACAACGTACTCCTTTTCTGTATGCGTCGAGCGCAAAATGATGCCCGTCCTTTCGTTCGGTCTCAATGGCAATGAAGGCGGATTTATTTCCCCAATGAATGAGGCGAGAATCCATTTGAAAATCCTGAACAATTCTATCAGAATCTCCTACCAATTCTCCTCCCATGATTTGGGCCATCTGACCTGAGGTATACCCTCTTTCCATTGCCAACTTTTTATTTCTTTTGTTTCATTCTAGCTTGAAATGCACTGCGAGAGAGCGGTACATATTTGTCCTTCTCTCCCAATTCCACAACACTTTCATTTTCAGTCATGCGATAGGAATGATGGGCAAGATCGCCAGTATCCACACATATCGCGTGGACTTTTGTGACAAACTCAGCCACAGCCAACAAATTAGGCATGGGCCCAAATGGTCTTCCCAAATAATCCATGTCCAATCCAGCTACGATAACGCGAATTCCCTGATTGGCCAATTCATTGCACACCTCCACAATTCCATCATCAAAAAACTGGGCCTCGTCAATTCCTACTACATCTACTTCACTTACCAAAAAAGGAATTTGTGAGGAATGAGGAACCGGTGTGGAGCGAATAGAAGTACCTATATGACTGACAACTTCATTATCGCTATAGCGCACATCAATGGCGGGCTTAAAAATCTCTACATTCTGCTTGGCAAACTCAGCGCGACGCAGGCGACGGATGAGCTCCTCCGTCTTACCAGAAAACATGGAGCCGCATATCACTTCTATGCTACCCCGTTTGCTTCCGTTGCCAATCGAATTTTCTAAAAACATCGTTTCCAAAGGTAGCACAAAATTGAGCGGGATTTTGTACGTTTGTGACCTCAAAAACTAGAGACATGGGTCGTATATTCGAGAAAAGAAAGCACAAAATGTTTGCCCGCTATGATAAAATGGCAAAGGCATTCACCAGAATAGGAAAAGAAATTGCCATGGCCGTTAAGGCAAGTGGTCCCGACCCATCGTACAATCCTCGTTTGCGTCAATGCGTTATCAATGCCAAGGGAGTGAACATGCCCAAAGACAGAGTGGAAGCCGCCATCAAACGAGCAGTGAGTAAGGACGCGAGCAATTATGAAGAAGTGGCTTACGAAGGGTATGGCCCATACGGTGTGCCCATTTTCATAGAGACCGCAACAGATAACCCCACCAGAACAGTTGCCAATATCCGCATGTATTTCAATCGCAATGATGGTCAATTGGGAACCTCTGGATCTTTGAGTTTTGTTTTTGATCGCAAAGGCGTATTTCGACTGGATCCCGCTGCTCATGCAAGCTGGGAAGATTTGGAACTTGAACTGATTGATCATGGTCTTGAAAATATGGAGCGTGACGAAGAAGAAGTAATCTTGTACACCGATTACACCGATTTTGGCAAAATGCAAAAAGCCTTAGAGGACTTGAACATCACTCCTAAAAAAGCTGGCCTAGAACGCATTCCCAATAGCTACGCTGAATTGAATGAAGAACAAACCGACCAAATTTTAGAGTTGGTAGAAAAATTTGAAGAAGACGAAGATGTCATTGCCGTCTACCACAACTTGAAATAATATCGCCGAATACACGGATGAAGGTTGAACCCAATAAAATTTGAGTTCAACCTTTTTTTATGCTTAATTTTGTGGGCTTCATTATATCTCATGAAGCAAATCCAAACCGCCCTCATCTCTGTTTTTGATAAAACAGGTCTTGAACCCATCATCCGCGAAATGCACCGATTGAACATTCAAATGTTCAGCACAGGCGGCACACAAAAATTTATCGAAGACATGGGGATTCCGGTTACCGCAGTTGAAGAGATCACCTCATTTCCTGAAATTTTAGGCGGTCGAGTCAAAACACTTCATCCCAAAATTTTTGGTGGAATTTTAAATAGACGTGATCATGAAGGTGATCGCGCACACATGGCAGAACATGTGATTCCGCATATCGATTGCGTGATTGTGGATTTGTATCCCTTCGAAAAAACACTTGCCTCAGGAGCCTCTCACGAGGATATCATTGAGAAAATTGACATCGGTGGGATTTCCTTGATTAGAGCGGGCGCCAAGAATTTTAATGATGTTGTAATAATTCCAAGTGTTGTGCAATACAATACATTGTTGGATGTATTAAAAAACAACGATGGGAGAACAGACATTGCTCTGCGCCAAAATCTAGCGGGTCAAGCTTTCCAAGTTTCATCCAACTACGACAGCAAGATTTTTGGCTACTTCGATCAAGGCGCTTTGTCTGCATTGAAGATTTCGGAAACACAATCGAACCCCTTGCGATATGGCGAAAATCCGCATCAAAAGGGTTGGTTTTTTGGCGATTTAAATGGGTTCTTTGATCAACTTAATGGAAAAGAATTGAGCTACAACAATCTCTTGGATGTTGATGCTGCTGTGGCGTTGATCGATGAATTTAAAAATGATGATCCAACATTTGCCATATTGAAGCACAACAACGCTTGCGGAATTGCAACGCGTTCAACCATTCAAGAAGCGTATGAAGTAGCCTTATCATGTGATCCTGTTTCAGCTTTTGGTGGTGTGCTCATTGCCAATCGCATCATCGATTTGGGAACAGCAGAAAAAATCCACTCTCTATTTTGCGAGGTGATTATCGCTCCAGGATTTGATCAAGATGCTATTGCTCTACTAAAAGGAAAAGCCAATAGAATTTTGTTGGTTCAAAAGCAAAACCGATCCAAAGGAATTCAGGTGAGATCAGCGCTCAATGGTGTTTTGGTTCAAGAGGCCGATGCGTCCATGGAAGGTTTTGATCAAATGAAAGCGGTGACCGAAAAAACGGTTAGCGCAGAACGAATGCAGGATTTGATGTTTGCCAACAAAATCGCTAAGCACACCAAAAGCAACACAATTGTCTTGGCCAAAAACCAACAGTTAATTGCTAGTGGAACTGGACAAACTTCAAGAGTGGATGCACTCAAACAAGCGATTGAAAAAGCCCATGCCTTTCAATTTGACCTAAACGATGCTGTCATGGCCAGTGATGCATTCTTTCCTTTTCCTGATTGTGTGGAAATTGCCTTCAATGCTGGTGTAAGAAGCGTGATTCAACCCGGAGGTTCAATCAAAGATGATTTGTCCATCGCCTATTGCAACCAAGCCGGAATGGCCATGGTTACAACAGGAGTAAGACATTTCAAACACTAATAGATTTTATTGAATCATCAATGGCAACGTAGAACGTTGACCATTGCTATTGGTAACGGCTACCACATATTGGCCAGAAGCAAAATCAGCTCCATCTAAAACGATGAATCCACGATTGTTGGTCAACTTATATTGACCAACAGACTGCCCCATTAAATTAAATACCTCCATCTTCCCAGATGGTGCATTCAAGTTGTATTGGATCGAACCAATGCCCGACAACGGATTGGCAGATGCCATGCTCAACATAGGCGTGGTGCTGTTGTTCTCCACACCCAAAGTACAATCTGAATCAACGCAATAACGCACCAAATTGGTCGTCATATCTGAGCTGTTTGTGGAAAGATAAAAGACATACTCTATCGCAGTCAATCCAGCATTTCCGTGCGGCAAATAGTGCGCATAGAATGTAAAGTTGGTATCCAATGCTTGAATCGTTTGAGAAACGGAAGAAATATTTACTGTTTCATCATAACACACTCCCCAACAAAAATAATTGGTAGAACCTGGAACCTCTTGGATGATATTGCGACGAGCTTTTACAGAAACCGCGGATGATGTTGTATTGACAACACCCCACTCTACTTGAATTTCTCCAGCTGCACCCAAAGTGTCCAATGAAGCTTGCACCAAGTTGGTCGCATCGGAAAAAGTCAATGTTTGAGCGCTCAAAGTGGCACTTCCAAAAATTCCCATCAGGGTAACGAATAAAAGTTGTTTCATATTCAAAATTTAGCCAAATATAAAGAGAGATCCAAAATACTAAGTGTCTAAATTACACCAAGTAAGAGATGAAGATTTCGTTATTTTTTTCTTTTGTTTGAAAAGTGAAAAGCTTATCTTCGGCACAATTAATTAATTAAACCCTAATCAATGAAAAAAGTTTTATTAAATCTTGCGATTATTCTAGGAGTTTACTCTGCGAATGCGCAAACTGCTGTTGGTACAGTGGTGAGTGATTTCAACCTTACCGACATCAACGGAAATACCCACACCCTTTTCCAATATTTGGATGCAGGTAAGACCGTTGTTATTGACGTTTCTGCTACATGGTGTGGTCCATGTTGGAACTACCATGGAACTGGTGCATTAGAAGATTTCTATGTACAGCATGGTCCAGCAGGTGCTAACGATGCGATGGTATTCTTCATCGAAGGAGACCCCACAACTACAAGTGCTGATTTACATGGAACTGGAACCAACACCCAAGGTGACTGGGTTACAGGCGCTACTCATCCAATCATCGATTTGACTACTACTGCTTCTTTCGAAATCACTGGTATGACGATCGATTATTTCCCAGAAATGTATGTGATTTGCCCTAACCACGTCATCTACAAAGGTGACGTTGCTGGTGTAATCGGTACAATCGATGCTTTGAACAGCTACATCGGAGCTTGTCCTTCAGTTTCTTTGGATCCAGCTTTGGTTGAGTACACTGGTCAAACCAACTCTTGTGATGGTAACTTCAACATGACTGTTACTATCCAAAATACTGGTTTAGATCCATTAACTTCTTGTTCTTTCGTTGTTGCTGGATTGAATGGTCCTGTAACTTACGATTGGACTGGTAACTTGACTTCTTTGCAATCAGCTACTGTTAACTTGGGTACTGGTACTTCTACCAACTCAACTACAGCTACAATTGGAATCACTTCTGCTGATCCAACACCTGGAACAGTTGACGCTGCTTTGAACGTTATCGATCCAAACAATACAACTGCTATCCCTTACACTGAAAACTTCACTGCTGCTGGTTTCCCATATGCTAACTGGAGAGTTGAAAACCCAGATGGTTCTATTGGATGGTTTATCTATGGAACTGCTACATCTCAAGGAAATGCAGCTGTTATCCCAACTGTTAACTACTCTGCTGTAGGTCAATTGGATTACTTGGTTACTGCTCCTTATAGTCTTGCTAACGCAACTAACCCTGGTTTGACTTTCAAAGTTGCAAACCGTCGTTATGATGCCACTTACTATGACAAGTTGAGCGTAGAAGTTTCTACAGGTTGTGATGGTCCTTGGACTCAAGTTTGGACAAAAGAAAGTTCTGCTTTGGCAACTGGTGCTGATTTGAGCACTGCTTCTTTCGAGCCAACAGTAGATTCAGATTGGAGAAACGAAGGTGTAAGTTTGGCTAGCTATGCTGGTGCAGCTTCTTTGTTCGTTCGTTTCGTTTCTGAAAACCACTACGGTAACAACGTATTCTTGGATGATATCAATGTTGCAGACAACTTCGTAAACGTTGAAAACGTGAACATCGTTAATGCTAACTTGAATGCATATCCAAACCCAACCAACAGCAACACCAATGTAAATTTCTCTTTGGCTAACTCAGCTGAAGTAAAAATGAACATCATCAATATGTTGGGTGAGAACGTTTACAACAACGATTTCGGTACATTGGCTGCTGGTAACTACAACGAAGTAGTTAACTTCAACAATATGCCAAATGGTTTGTATTTGGTTAACTTAAACGTTAACGGTAAAGTTTCTACTTTGCGTTTGACTGTAAGCAAATAATACATTTCATACCTATGAAAAAAGAAGAGGCCTCAGGGCCTCTTTTTTTTTGTGCATTCTTCTCTTTGGTATTATACTTGTGTAACGAAAAACTATGAAAAATTTCTTTCTCACTTTAGCCTTTACAACTGTTGTTTTATTTAGCAACGCTCAAAGTATTCCAGCAATCACTTTGAAGGATTTAAATGGCAATGATGTCAACATGTCTACACTATCCAAAGGCAAACCCATCATGTTCTGTTTTTGGGCCACTTGGTGCGCTCCTTGTAAAAAAGAACTCAACAACTACGTAGATCTTTACAAAGAATGGCAAGACAAATATGGCGTTACCATTTACGCTATCAGTATTGATGATCAACGTTCTGTTGCTCGTGTTGCTCCTTATGTCAATAGTGTTTCATGGGATTATCATATCATTCTTGACTCCAATAAAAAATTCGCTCAGGCCATGGGCGTAAACAACGTGCCCCATACATTTCTCATCGATGGATCGGGGAAAGTGGTTTGGTCACACAACAATTACGCAGAGGGTGACGAAGCTGAATTAGAAGAGCAATTGGCCAAATTGGCGCATTAATGGCGATGATGCGCTGAGCGCAAAACTTTTGTTACCGGAGAAAACAAATATTCATGCCCGGTACTCAACTCCTTACAGAGAATTCGTGTTCGATTTTTTTTAATCCGCATGAATTCTCTTTTTTCTTTTCCGTAAATAAAATTCCAACCATCGTGTAAGGTTTCAAGAAGGACAATGTCTGGATTCGAGTTGCGATCATACTTGGCTAAAACAACAGATAAGGGGACGTTGGAACAAGTGGCTGCGTCAGGGTTGGTTAAATAATGATGCACGGCATGATGAACGTCTTCAGGGAAAATATTCAAAGACAAAAATGGTCCGAGTGTTCTGCGAAAATTATTCTTCCATTCCTCCCCATGCGGCTTCACATGCATCCCGTTTTCTAAGTAGGTGACCAAATGCGCCAACTCATGCATCAAGGTGATGAGAAAAGCAAATTTATTCAGATTGCCATTGACCGTAATCTGATGTTTCTTTCGATCTGGACGAACGGAAAAATCCCCTTGTTTGGTGGAGCGAGGCCCAGTGATTTCAATGTGATGCGGATACTTGCGCAACATCTCACATGCCAATGGGACAGCATGTTCAGGAATAAACCGAACCAAAACAGATTCTAAGTCTGTTGATTTTTTTGCCAACACGAGAGTTTAGAATTGGGGCTGCTCAATGCGGTCATCCCACTTGGGACAAGTATTGCATTTTGGCTTTTTCTTTTTATGGGTTGCACATCCCGCCATCAAAACAATCACCAACAACCAAAGTATTTTTTTCATGCCATTAACTTGTTCACCGAAAATACTGAATATCCTTTTACAATTTTAAAGTTAAGCCATACAATTTCAGATTATTTTTGACTCATGCCAATTTTCAGCAGCGTCGGTAAATATTCTATGTTGATGGGTCGTGTATTTTCACGACCCGAAAAGTTCAGGGTTTATCCGCCATTGATCGTAAAAGAAATGGATAAAATCGGATTGCAATCCGTTGGTATCGTTTCTCTTTTGGTTTTGTTTATGGGTGCTGTTGTTGCCATTCAAACGGCATCCAACATTGAAAGCGGTTGGATCCCGCGATGGACGATCGGTTACACCACCCGTCAATCCATTATTTTAGAATTCTCTTCAACGGTAGTTTGCTTGATCATCAGTGGTAAAGTAGGAAGTAATATCGCTTCAGAAATCGGAACCATGCGAATTTCCGATCAAATCGACGCATTGGACATCATGGGGATCAACTCCGCCAGCTATTTGATTCTTCCTAAGATTATCGCTGCTGTTTTTATCATTCCTTTCTTGGTTTTGCTGGCCATGTTTGTAGGGGTTGCCGGTGGCGCCTCCATTGCCATTCTAAGCGGAAATGTTTCTTTTTCTGATTTCGAATATGGCGCTCAATATGACTTCCGAATTTGGGATGTTGCCTACTCCGTGATCAAAACTTTATTTTTTGCTTTCATCATGACCAGTGTCTCTTCATACCACGGATACAATACCCATGGTGGCGCGCTTGAAGTTGGTCAAAGCAGCACCCGCGCTGTTGTTTACTCCATCGTGATTATTCTCGTAGCAGACTTTTTACTGACCCAACTTTTATTGCTATGATTCAACTAAAAGGAATAGAAAAATCATTTGGAGGCAACAAAGTCCTCAAAGGTATTTCTTGCACCTTTGAAGAGGGTAAGGTCAATTTTATTATTGGCAAAAGTGGTGAAGGGAAAACGGTTTTGAACAAGTGCATGGTGGGGCTTGTGGAGGTGGATCATGGTCACATTTTCTACGGTAATGAGGATTTTACTTCCATGGATCGTTGGGAGAGAAAAAAAGTTCGCACCAACATTGGAATGCTATTCCAAGGGGCAGCGCTATTTGATTCCATGAATGTGGAAGAGAATATTCAGTTCCCGATGATTATGTTTACCAAACTCACCAAAGGAGAGCGAGATAAAAAAACAGAAGAAATTTTAGAACAAGTCGGTTTGTCTGGCAAGCACAAATTGTTTCCCAGTGAACTTTCCGGCGGAATGAAAAAAAGGACGGGCCTTGCTCGTGCAATTGCCCTCAATCCAAAATATCTTTTTGTAGACGAACCCAACTCGGGGCTTGATCCTGTAACCAGTATCATGATTGATAAATTGGTTCAACAACTCACCAAACAATACAACATGACGACTGTCGTCATCAGCCATGATATGAATTCCGTGATCGAAATTGCCGATACGATTCACTTCATGAGCAAAGGGGAATTTGTTTGGGAAGGAGATAGAAATTCGATCTTATCTGCTACACATCCACTTCTCAACGATTTTGTTTTTGCCTCTCAATTCATGAAAGAGATCAAAGACAAATTCAAGTAGCTATTTCAATACGCTCCAGCGCTCAGAATCTAGGCGCACCATGATAAAGAGCAACAAGGTAAAGGCCATCAAAGAGGAGCCCCCGTAACTAAAGAAAGGAAGAGGAATACCAATGATTGGCGCCAATCCGATTACCATTCCAATATTGATAAGAAAGTGCATGAAGAAAATGCAGGCCACACAATAACCGTAGACCCTAGAGAATTCAGATCGCTGTCGGTCTGCGATTATCATTAAGCGAATAATCAAATAAACATAGGTACCAATCAAAATCAAACTTCCCAGGAATCCCCACTCTTCCGCCACTGCACTAAAAATAAAATCTGTCCACTGTTCAGGAACGTAATTGTTTTGCGTCATCGGACCATCCAACCAGCCTTTTCCGAATACACCTCCCATTCCCACCGTAATCTTTGCCATCTCCGCGTTGTAATCAGCGTCTTTTCGCTCTACTGGCAACGAAAGCATGACATAAATACGCTCTTTGTGGTGTTTCTCCAAAATGTTGTCAACGATATATGAAACGGAATAGCTGAAAGCCGACGCTGCAATTGCACCCCCAACAACTACCAAATACATGCGTCGTCTGTTGCGGGGTGGAATAAAACTTCGGGTGTACAACACCGTCAAAATCATCAATATCGCTATGACAATAATCAACACCCAAACACCACTCTGCTCGCCATAAAATGGAATGTTGGCAGTACTTGCACCCGATACAATCGATAGTACCCCAAACAATATCGCCGCAAATCCGACGATCAAAACATTTCCTGACAATCCCTCTCTGTACATGACAAATACGAACGCTAAGAAAGTCAACAAAGAACCTACATCAGGTTGAAGTAAAATTAACATGGCTGGAAAACCAATGATGGCTGCAGAAACCATTCTACTGCGATTGCTTTTCAATTGCCCACCACCAATAGAAGCTATGTACTTGGCCAATACCAAACCAACACCAATCTTAGAAAACTCCGACGGTTGAATACCAAAACTACCAATTCCAAACCAAGCTTTGGCACCGTTGACTTCTTTACCCACCACTAGAACCAGGGCTAGCAGTAGCACAAAAAAGCCATAAAT
>CANFLZ010000005.1 GCA_947448135.1 Flavobacteriales bacterium | reverse complement strand
GTAGGAATAGAGCCCAATTACACCCGCATTGATGAATTGGTCAATGGCTCATTGATGTTGGTTACGGCTTTAAATACAAAAATTGGATATTACAAAGCCGCTGAAATTGCCAAAACAGCGCACAAGAACGGAACTACTCTAAAAGAAGAAGCATTGCGATTGGGCTATGTGACGGCTGAGCAATACGACGAGTGGGTAGATCCTAAGAAAATGGTGGGTTCTTTATAACAACTACAATGAACGACGTACAAACACAAATATCCACTCAAGTCTCCGCAATGGCGGAGAACTTGATTGGTTCAGAAATTATTAAATTGGGTGGTGAAATTCGCGACTTGATTGCGAAAGGAAATAAAATTTTCAATTTCACGATTGGAGATTTTGATCCCAAGGTTTTTCCGATTCCGCAAGAATTGAAAAACAATATCATCGATGCCTATGCGCATGATATGACCAACTACCCACCTGCCAATGGACTACCAGAATTGCGCAAAGCAGTAGTACATGCCATAGGCAAGTACCAAGGTTTGCAATATGACGCGGAGGAAATACTCATCGCAGGTGGAGCAAGACCCATTATCTACGCCATTTTCAGAACGATCGTTGATCCAAATGACAAAGTTCTTTTTCCTGTTCCTTCCTGGAACAACAATCACTACACGCACCTCACATTTGCGCAGCAAGTTTTTGTAGAAACAAAACCTGAAAACAAATTCATGCCTACAGTTGAAGAACTGCTTCCACACTTGCAAGAAGCTTCGCTGTTGGCCTTGTGCTCTCCTTTGAATCCGACAGGAACTGTTTTCACACAAGAGGGTTTGACGGCGATATGCGATGCTGTGCTAGCAGAAAACGAAAGAAGAGGTCCCAATCAAAAGCCTTTGTATGTGATGTACGATCAAATCTACAGCATGCTCACTTTTGAAGGCGTTCAGCACTTTGATCCCGTCAGCCTACGACCTGAAATGCGACCCTACACCATTTTTGTAGATGGTATTTCTAAATCATTAGCGGCAACTGGCGTTCGTGTTGGCTGGGCATTTGGTCCGATGGATGTCATTGACAAAATGAAGAGCATTTTGGGCCATGTTGGGGCTTGGGCTCCCAGAGCTGAACAATTTGCCTCTGCGCAATTCATGAATGATGAAAAAGCTTACGAGCAATTCATTCAACACATGAATACGGAAGTTGCTGCAAGATTAAATGGATTTCATGCAGGGATACAAGCATTGAAAAACAACAGTTTTGCTGTTGATTCGATTGTTCCTGAAGGAGCCATTTATTTGACCGTTCAATTTGATTTAAAAGGCAAAACAAGGTCCAATGGCACCTCGATAAAAACGACAGCCGATATTACCGCATTTCTATTGGAAGAAGCCCATTTGGCGGTGGTTCCATTCAGTGCTTTTGGCGCATCATCCGAATCTACTTGGTACCGTTTGTCCGTTGGAACAGCAACGATGCAAAATGTTTCTGATGCATTGAAAGATCTTGAAACCGCCTTGCAAACATTGAATTAATTGATCATTTTATTCAACAAAAAGGGGGCTATTGCCCCCTTTTCTTTCGATTTGCATGATTTGGTTTCAACAATAAAACAACTCTATGATCAAATCTACTTTTTCTTACGATTCATTAATGGATTCATGGATTCGTTCTTCTCTGATTTTATCTCTGTGGGAACAATTGTGAACTTTCCTTTATCCTGAGAAATAGTATAAAGAGTGTTATTCAACATGACCAAAGACTGACTATCATTTCTACCATCACTTGTAACAAAAGACTCCAATTTTCCACCCTTAATCATGAGATAAACAATGTTCTCTTTTCCATTGTAAACTTCAGTACCTGCGGTTTCACCACCCCTTTCATTAATCAATTTTGGACTAACCTTTCTTTCTACCGTTTTGTACTTGTACGTGTAAATCGTATATCCATCAACTTGTGTAGAAAGTATGTTATATGGTGCACTTCCTAACTGTCTTGTAATTTCGTCATAGCTAGATCCCATCGGCAACTTGTATAAATTTTCAACCGACGTGAATTTTGCAACTTGAGTTGTTTTGCATGCTGCGAACGTAAATGCTACGGCCGCAACTAATATTAAGCTCTTTTTCATTATTGAATAATTAATTTGATTGTCTGATTACTTGATTTATTTAATACTACGTAGGTTCCAGCTGCTAAATCTGAAACATCAACATTTGCAGCACTATTCAAATGGATCAATTTCGCACTGCGACCAGAAAAATCTAAAATTTCAATTAAATCATTAACTGTTGCGCCAGCGAAACTTACCAAGCCATTACTTGGATTTGGAAAAGCTGAAAAAGAACTAGCTTGATTCATTTGATCAATACCAGTTCCACTACCAGCAGGCTGCGTAACAGTGAAAGTCAATCCTTGAATTGCAATTGTTCCATTTCGTGGAGTTGAATTCGGATTAGCTTGAACAATTAAATCGATTGCACCGCTTCCTGAGTTCGAAGATGAGCATGCCATCCAAGAATTTCCTGATGTTACAACGGCTGACCAAGCACAATTCGACTGGGTATTAACCAAGGCAACGGATGTTAATGTACCAGCACCTGCGTTAGGACATACGTAATTATTAGAGCTAAGTGTGTAAGTACAATCCGCTCCTGGTTGCGTAACGGTAAAACTCTGATTTCCCACTGATACAATTCCTGAACGAGGAGATGGATTAGTATTTTGACTTACAATGATGTTGATTCCACCAGATCCATTTCCTGAACTACTTGTTGTCAACCAACTCCCCCCAGACAACACCGTCGCAGTCCAAGCACAACCACTTTGAGTATTTACCAAAACAACATTGTTGTAAGTATTAGCACTTGCATTTGTACATGTATATGAGCTACCAGACAACGTATAAGTACATGTCGGAGCCTGGGTGGAAGCCATTACACTTACATCATCAATCCGAAAAATTGTCGGCAAAGTAACATCAGTAGTTGCCTCAAAAGCCAATCTTATCGTCTGTCCATAGTACGAAGAAGGAATTGTAGAAGTCAAAATGAACCAAGTGCCACAACCGGGGATTCCATAATTGCCATATGAATTATCCAAGCTCCATAAGGTTTCTAAAAAAGCTCCAGATGAATTCAATAAGTTAACTCGGAAAAAGTCGTACGGCGTTGAGCCAGACTCAAGCGTGCTGATACTTACGCGAAAACTCAGCGTGACAGATGAAGAGTTTGCTGGGATACTAATTTGCTGGTACAAACCCTCTGATAAATTGTCGACTCCTGTTTGCTCATTAATGTCCCCAAACCAAGCGTAGCTATTATTTGTAGTTTGTCCACAGCCAGCCGCACCTGGTCCAAACCAACCATTCAATCCAGCACTTGAGGCAGTAGCCGCCCATGGAGAGATAGAAGGAGAACTAAAATTGCCGTTGGTAATAAGTTCTTGCGCAGAGGAAAACAATCCGAACAAGAGCAATGAAATAATAAGTAATGGTTTTTTCATATAAATTAAATTTCCACAAAATTCTTACAAAGGAGCACTCTTATAATATCTTTATAGTGCTTTATTGTTATTTATAAGGTTATTTTTGTACTTTTGAGGCACTTAATTACAAACATGGATAATCATAATCAAATAGCAGAAAATATTAAAAAGTTCCGCGAACTTAAAAATTTCACAAGAGATCAGATGGCAGCTGAGCTAGATATGAGTCTTTCAGGATACGGAAAATTAGAAAGAGGTGAAGTTGATATCACCATCAGTAAATTGTACAAAATATCCGCGATACTAGAAGTAAGTGTATCTCAAATGATGAACTTTGACGTATCAAACATCTTTAATGTTCATGGCAACCAAACAGTAAATGGTGTCGAGGTGAAAGAGCAAAATCATTATTCCGATCAATACAAAGACAAGTACATTCAAATGCTCGAACAAGAAATCGAACGCTTGAAGAATAATTAAAAAATTCATTCAATAAGAAAAGGGGGCCGATGCCCCCTTTTTTTATTCTGTTCCAATGACACAACGTATCCTTTCACCGTCTATACTCAAGGTATACATACCGTGTGATACATCAGGCAAATTGAAGCTCGCGCTTCCACCAAAAACCTGACTATCTTTCCATACACTTCTCCCCATGGCATCAAACAATTGCAAGTGATGCAACATCTCCTCCTGGCCATTCGAAGCAATTGTCACGTTGCCATCCAAACTGGGATTAGGATACAATGTCCAAGTAGATTTACTTCCTATTAATACTTGATCATTGATCGTGGCGGGCTGCAAAATCATTCCGCTTGTCGTTCCTATTTTCATACACTGAACACTTCCCCACTCTCCAGCTATACCCGATGCATGTATAGGACGGACTTGTAAATTGTACGTTGCATTATTCGACAATCCTGAAACTGAATTCAAAAATAAAACTGCCGAATTCAATCCGCCCAAAGCGGTGAACGGCGCCGCTGGTGTTGGCAATACTTTAGTCAACTTCCATTCATATCGCAATGCGCCGCATACAGTGCGATCTACTGAAACACTTTGCGACATTGACTTGGTTGTTGGGCAACGGTCCGTTGCTCTCAATGATATTGGACTCTCCGCATTTAAAACAACAGCGCATGACTCATTCGCCACAGCCGTCAGTGGCATGTAATTGCCAGCAATGTCCGAGATAGAATAATTCACATCAACACGCAATTGATAATTGATATCAGCAGTCGATAAATTTGCTGGAAGAATACTACCCAAGCGCGATACAATAGAACTAGATGATGGTGTCGTATACGACCAAGGAATGATGGATAAAGCAGACCCTTGCTGAGTTGCGCTGATGACATGGAAAGAATATTGCGCAGCACTTCCTCGGAATTGAGCTTTAAAGGGAGAACAAACAGAAGAATAAATTCCTGCACCATTGCTGTACACATGATCACAGGTCGACCCTACAAAGTGGTTGATACAAATCTTTGCACTGCTATTGATTGGTCCAGACAAATGCTGAACAGCGATATAATATTCTCCACCAACAACCAATTGATCACTCAACAAAATTTGATTCCCCGAACTGACTTCATGTTCTTCCAAAATCAATTGCAAACAACCCCCATTGTTGCGATACAACCAAATTGCATTGTCACCATACGCCGCAGACAATCCAACACGCAAAGCATTCGTTACAGCGGTCAATTTGTACCAAATTGCAACACCTTGATTTTCCAAAAGTGCATTAGAATTGGACGCGTTATTGAAATTAGCTGAGAAAAAATTACCCGTCGTACAAGTTGGATATGCAGCTGAATTGGCAGCAATTGCAGCAATTGAACTCGATGTCAAATTCTCGTCTGTTTGTCCATCACAATCGTCATCAACACCATTGCAAATCTCTAAAGACGGAAAAACACAAGATCCATTGTCATTCGTTGCTGAAGGGTTGTAATTACAAGCCGCTGCATCTGTACATCCTGCTATTTCCAGTTCATTGCATACTCCATCTCCATCGGTGTCATTGATGCAGCTTCCGTTACAATTCAAATAAGATTGTGCTGGATAAGTACAAGATCCGTTGTCATTCGTTGCTGAAGGATTGTAGTTGCAAGCCGTTGCATCTGTGCATCCTGCTACTTCCAACTCATTACAAACACCATCCCCATCAGTATCATTGATACAGGTTCCATTACAATTCAAATAAGATTGCGCTGGGTAAGTACAAGATCCATTGTCATTCGTTGCTGAAGGGTTGTAGTTACAAGCCGTTGAGTTGGTACAGCCCAATACAACACAAACAGCTGCGGTTCCTGAACAATCTTCGTCGACAGCGTTGCCGCAAATTTCTACTGCACCAGGATTGATAGCGTTGTTATTATTGTTACAGTCAATATTGTTGGTCACAAATCCAGCTCCAGGATTGGCGCACAAATTCACTGCAGCGCCCGAACCATATCCATCACCATCTGCATCAGTATAATAATTCACGAACGTCAAACCATCATCAATGCTTCCATCACAGTCATCATCGAAGTTGTTACATACCTCAACAGTAATCGCATGCAATGCGGCATTACTATCATTACAATCCGTGTTATTGGTCACAAATCCAGCTCCAGGATTGGCGCACAAATTCACTGCAGCGCCCGAACCATATCCATCACCATCTGCATCAGTATAATAATTCACGAACGTCAAACCATCATCAATGCTTCCATCACAGTCATCATCCACAGAATTGCACAATTCTATCGCCGACGGATTTACAGCTGCATTCTCGTCATCACAGTCCACAGTTGCATCAAACCCGTCTTCATCCAGGTCAATAATACAACCCTCGTCTATCTGGCCATCACAATTATTATCGATACCATCCCCACATAATTCAGCCGCGCTCGGATTAATGGCTGGAGCATTATCTGTGCAATCCCCGTGAAGTGTAACAAACCCGAAAGGCAATACACACTTTACCACACTTACTGCATCGTTTCCATAACCATCCTGATCCAAATCTTCATAGTAGGTGACAAACTGTAAACCCTCGTCGATATTGGTGTCACAATTATCATCCAAATCATTACAAATTTCAGAAGCATTTGGATTGATGGAGGAAATATCATCATTACAATCGCCTGGCTGCAAGATAAAATTATCTGGTGCTATACAAGCCTCTACCATCGCCAATGTATTTCCAAATCCGTCTAGATCAATATCCGCGTAGTAATTGTTCCATGTCAATCCTTCGTCTATTACACCATCACAATTATTATCGATGTGATCACAGTATTCTGAGTTGTCAGGATGTACAACAGTATTATTGTCGTCACAGTCCAAATTGTTGGTTACATATCCAACCAATGCGAAACAAGAATTAACGGATTGATCTGGATTTCCAAACTCATCGTTGTCGTTATCTTGATACTGCACATAACCCAAATTTTCATCTATATTTCCATCACCGTCATCATCCAAGCCGTTGCACACTTCAAAACTCTCGTCATAAACAAATTGACAAAATCTAGTTTCTCCAAAATCAACATTCACTGACTGAGGAAACAACTCATTACCAACTCCATCAAAAAAGCGAATCGCATTCAAGCCTGCAACATCATCGATAACAAAGCTCAATCCTTGATTCATCTGATAATTGCTCCAAGTAACCTTTAAAGTATCATTTGTCAAAACAGTCTCGTATTGCATATTCAAACGCTTCTTCCAGTAATCACCAAAATCATCCAAGAACATGTACTTTACATCGGAAGGCAGGTTGTTCACGAAATATTGCTCAGCTGGCAATTTGTATCCCCGATTGGGGTGAATCAACAAAACCGTAGGAGCGTTGTTGTTGTAATTTTTTTGTGTAACAGTTACCCATTCTTGTGCAGTACTGATTGCATTTTGCTCGGTAAAAGGATTAGAAGCCGATGCATCCGAAATGGTCATTGGAATTTCCAAAATACTGGTTTGAGTACCCGAAAAAGTCATGTTATCAATGTCCCAAAATGGAAAATTGGTTAGCACATCATTGGCAGAAAAAGTGGAATTGTAGAGATAGCCACAATCTTGCAAAGCCTTTGGAAGTCGCTGGTTGTAGGCCAAGTGACCCGCGCGAAAAGACTTGATGGACACTTGGTGATCATTTTCTAAAAGATATTTGGAAACTTCCACTTCACCATAAACATTACCGCCTGTGGTGACTGAATTGAAGTATCGTGGCTGGTAATTCGTTGGCGTATTTCCTAAACTTGTGAATGGAAATAGTGTCTCATTGTCATAATCTGGAAAATGACCAACGGAGTGAGAAGCCAAGCGTTGTCCATGTTGTCGGACATATTCTACTTTGTCATAAGAGTCAACATAAAAAGCCGTCATCCATGAATCATGAAAATATCTCGTTGTAATATTATACATTCCATTTAGGTGGTTGGCTTCTTCATAATTAATGAAGATTTGCATCGTGTCCATAGCTGTTCGACTGTCGACATCGTGTGTAATCATCACCACGCTTCCATCGCAATTGGGACAGGGATGAGACCGCACCAAATTGGGAATGTGTTCACGAACCACGTTCATGATGAAAAAGATAAAGGTATCTGTGGTTGGTTCGAAAATGTTGGAATATGCACGTTGTGCATGCAAATCAGAATTGATCAAATTTCGAATAATGACATCGCGCAAATCCACCGCAAACAAAAATGTTCTGCCCGCTCCAGTTTGATTGGTAATTACCGCATTGGTGTTGTTTTCAAAATGCGCCAATACCTGAGCACCGCCAGTAATCGTGTAAGGACGCAAAATAAATGTGTTCACAGTCTGTGGACCGGTCGTGTCGGAAAGAGCAATAACTTTTTCATATCCATCATCGAAACGATCAAAATATTGAGGCGCTTGATTCACATCCCAAGTCATTCGTTTCAAGTCGGTGTAATTGGTGTAGCCCGTTACTCCAAACAATGGATACAACGCTGGATCTCGCACAGAGGAGGCTATCAAGATTCCTCCATTGCTCACATATTGTTGAATCTGAATTCGTTCAGCAGCATTAAATGTTGTAGTAGTAATGATTGGAGAAAACATCACCACAGGATTTGTCAAAGCTTGCGTTAAGCTCGTTGTCTCAGCATAAGGAATCCCCGCGGTTTGTAATATATGTCTACAACTTCTAATACGAGAAAGATTGACCTCCGCATTGCGTGTCGATAAATCCAAAAGTCCAACTTTCCTCGATTGAGAAAAGGAATTGATACTCAAAAAGAGTAATACAAAAGAGAATATGATTCTTATCATTGGTTGCGTTTAACGGAAAGGCGCAAAATTAGTTTCAAAATTCCCGTTCCCGTCAATAATTACCTAAAAGTTAACGATTTACGCCAATTCCAAAAAGTGCATAATCGTAAATGACCGGATCAAGGGGATTCATTCGCCGCAATTGAATATCCAACTCCTGAACTGCCTTCCAATCATCGGCTTTTCTTTTGAGCAAGCCAAGTTCTCTAGCGATATTCCCAGAATGTACGTCCAATGGGATGGACAATTTAGACATCGGTATATTCCTCCAGATTCCAAAATCAACACCGCTGTTGTCTTTTCTGACCATCCACCTCAAGAACATGTTGATTCGCTTGGCTGCCGAATTCTGAGCCGGATTGCCCACATGCTTTTGTGTGCGTTGCAAATGACTTTCTCTGAAAAAAGACTCCCGAAAGTGCGAAATACCTTCTAGCGAACCTCCTTTCTCAAATCCAACCTGAAACCATTTTTCCAAACTATCTACTTCGGAATACGCTCGTTTTAAACAACGCCCAATTTCAAGGATATCCTCAGAACTCAACGTTCTGTATATCATTTTTGAAAGCGTTTTCCACTCACTCGGGCTCGCTTCTGTTACAAATCGATAAGGTTCATTTCCCATCACTTCCATCCAATCCAGCGCCCGGTTGATGATAGCCTTCCTATTGCCCCAAGAAATCAATGCTACTAAAAATCCAGCTACTTCAATGTCTTGATGTTGATGAAATAAATGAGGAATGCTGATGGGATCATTCTCAATAAAAGACCGATGATTGAATTGCTCAATCGCTTGATCTAAAATTTCTTGAATGTCAGACTGCGCTAATTTATTGACCTTGCGTGAATGCATATTCCAAAAGATTGGCGCCCATCTTTAATGCATTGAGCCGATTCAGCTCACTATCATTGTGCACTTGCGCATCTTCCCATCCGTCTCCTAAATCACATTCAAAATCATAAAAGCACACCAAACGCCCTTCAAAAAACAACCCTAAACCTTTGGGAGGCTTGTTATCGTGCTCATGTATTTTGGGTAATCCCTTTGAAAAATCAAATGTTTGGTGATAAATCGGGTGATCAAAGGGAACTTCAATCCATTCCAATTCAGGAAAAACTTTTTTCATTTCCCGTCGCACATACATATCCATTCCATAGTTGTCCGAAATATGTAAAAAGCCTCCAGCGGCTAAGTAAGTGCGCAAATTCATTGCATCATCGGATGAAAAAACAACATTCCCGTGACCCGTCATGTGAACAAATGGAAAATCAAATATCTCTGAACTGCCAACATCAACCGTAAGAATATTCTCATCAATTTTTGTCTTGATTTGAGCATTAGAAAACTTGACGAGATTGGGCAATGACGTAGGGTTGGCATACCAATCTCCCCCGCCCTTGTATTTCATTAATGCAATTCTGTATGGCCCAGGAAAGTTATCTCCAAAAGCAACCAGTTGCCCAACTAAAAAAAGGATGATGAATACTATTTTTTGCATCTCTTCAAAGATAACAGCTATTGTTCAATGATTGTATCCATTCCGAAATCCACAACATACCGTTTTCGGACAATATGGATTCAGGATGAAATTGGACGGCACATCTTGGCATTTGCTCATGTTCTATGGCCATGATTCTATTTTGCTCATCAACAAAGACCATTCGCCATTCCATGGGTAGCTCAACAGAATCCGCTATCCAAGAATGATAATGTCCTACCAAGCAAGTCTCGGGTAAGTTGCGCCAAGTAGATGAGGGTTCTGCTCGGCGAATTCTTGTCTGAACTCCGTGTAAGGGTTGCGCCATTTGTTGCAATTGTCCACCAGATTCCACCACCAATGCCTGTAAACCCAAACAAATACCCATCACCGGCATATCTTCTGGTATTTCTCCAATCCAATCCAATAAATGCCCAGATTCGTTTGGCATTCCAGGTCCTGGAGAAACAACACAGGCATCAAACAGCTCCCATTGAGGCATCAGCACCGCATCATTTTGAATGATTGACACCTCACAGCCACATTGTTCCAAATAGTGAACAATATTCCACGTAAAAGAATCATAGTTGTCAATCAAAATTATTCGCATCTTGCGCTTGAATTAGTCAACAAATCTACAATGAAAAAAACCGCAGTCGTTCCAATAAACGCAACTCGTCCATTGGCTCCTTATAGCCCAGCCATTCGAGTTGGAAATTTACTTTTTGTTAGTGGTCAAATCGCTTTGGATCCTGTTTCTGGTGACTACATTCCACAACCGATTGAAGTAGAAACTGAAATGGTCATGAACAATGTTGCTGCCTTACTTAGTGCAGCGGGGATGGATTGGAACCATGTCGTAAAAGCAACCATTTTCATGAAAGACATGAATGACTATGCTACCATCAACGCCATCTACGGAAAATATGTGGGCGATATTCCTCCTGCAAGAGAGGCCGTTCAAGTAGCGCAGCTCCCCAGAGATTGTAAAGTTGAAATTTCAGTAATAGCAAGTATCTAATGGAAGTGATTCAAAAAATAGTGCATTATTTAATGCCTACCAATTGGTTTAAAAAAGAGACCAACGACACCAACTTGCGTGTGATGCACGGAATCAATAAAATTTCGATTTTGATTTTTATAGCAACGCTTTTCTACCTAATTACCCGCTGGGTAAAATAGTTTATTTCGGAAGTTGCAATTCTTCCCCTGCAATTGAAAGATATTTCGATTGCAACAATTCACTGGATGAAGATGCTTCCAATTGAATTTTCACACCATACTTTTTCTGCCAAGTCTTTTTGATATTGCTCCAAAATCCCTTAGTCAAGTATGCTTCTACCATTGGATGAACTTGCATAATGAAAGACTTAACCTTCATTTCATCGGCTATCATCCTCACCTCATTTTCCAATTGGTCAGAATAAAGAACAGATGCTTCAACTACGCCCTTTCCGTGACAGCTCGGACATTGTTCTGTCGTCTTTACTTGGGTAACCGGCTTAACGCGTTCGCGTGTGATTTCGACCACACCAAAACGACTTGGCGCTAACACATTGTGTTTGGCCTTATCATCTTTCATGGCGTCTCTCAACGCATCATGAAGCTTCTTCTGGTTGTCCTTATTTTGCATGTCGATAAAATCAACACAAATAATTCCACCCATATCGCGCAATCTGAGCAATCGAGCAATTTCCTTGGCGCATTCCAAATTGGTTTGAAGCGCATTCTCTTCCTGATCCTTCACAGAGGCTTGTTTGCGATTACCGCTATTGACATCGATCACGTGCATGGCCTCAGTATGCTCCACAATCAAATAAGCACCACTTTTTAAGTTGACTTGTTTGGCAAAAGAAGACTTGACTTGACGATGAATATTAAACGCATCAAACAAATCATCAACTTTGTGTTCTTTTACAATTTCTTCTAATTCAGGAGCGCTATTGTGCAAGAATTTCTTGACTGTTTTTGTCAGCTCTGGATGATTCACATGAATAGCGGAGAAACGATCGCTTAGAATATCCCTTAAAACAGCAGACGTTTTGTCCAATTCACTCAAAATCTTTTGTGGTGCTTTGGCTTGCGGCAATGTTTTAACCAGCAATTCCCAACGTTTTACCAAATCAGATAAATCTTGATCCAACTCTGCAACCGTTGTATTCACAGCTTGCGTGCGAATGATTACACCAAAATTGGCTGGGCGAATATTTTGAATCAACTTCCTTAGACGCGTTCTTTCTTCTTCGTCCTCAATTCTACTGGACAGGGAAACTTTGTTTGAAAATGGAACCAATACCAAGTATCTACCTGCCAACGTTATTTCACAAGTAACGCGAGGTCCTTTATTGGAAATTGGCTCTTTGGCAACTTGAACCAAAATAGGGTTGGATTGACCGATTTGGTCTTTTATAACACCATCCTTCGGAATTTCCGGTAACATTTTTACCGTAGACAAATGCGCAGATTTCGAAGTCCCCGTCATAATACCACGAACAAAATTCAATGTCGTGCCAAAATGAGGACCCAAATCTAGATAATGCAGAAAGGCATCACGTTCATGACCCACCTCTACAAAGGCTGCATTCAAATGAGGAACAAGCTTGCGCACTTTCCCCAAATAAACATCACCTACTGCATAGTTCTGAGTAGCATCTTCGTGATAAAGCTCCACCAATTGCCGATCATGTAGCACGGCAAGATGAACCCCTTTCGAAGTTTGATTAATGATTAATTCTACATTCACAATAAAACAAGCTAATACAGAGCGGGATATGCTCCCACTCTGTAAACACAAATTCTATGTTAGCCTAGGCCAACTAAAAACTAGCGAACTTTCTTTTTGTGACGATTTTTTCTCAAACGCTTTTTACGCTTGTGTGTCGCCATTTTATGACGTTTTCTTTTTTTACCGCAAGGCATATTCGTAAAATTTAAAAGGTTCGTATTTAATTTAACTCAATTTCAAAATTATCGCTTTCACACGTTTCACAATTGCTGTATCCTCTGTATGGCGCAGCAACTGCTCATAATATCTCACCGCTTTCTTCTCATCATTCATCATTTCCGCTGCTTGACCAGAGAAAAATAATGCGTAATTATTGGTACTATCAATGGCCGCTGCTTGCTCAAATAAAGCCAAAGCCGCTTCCACCTGTCCCATTTCTTTATACACCGCACCCAAGTCCATGTATGCTGAAAGATAGTTAGGGTCTAATCCTATCACTTTCTTAAATCTGGGAATTGCTTTTTCATATTGCCCAGATTGCACTGCAAAAACTCCCAACCAATATTGCGCCTCGACATTGTTCGAATCCTTGGCTACAATCTCACGCAACATCATAATACCTTGCATGGGATTGGAACCATTTACCAACTCAATGGCTTGCTGCAACTTGGATTCTTCCGCAGAAGCTTCTTGTTTCACAGGCTCATCAGAAGACCATGGTTTACGGGGTATCAATAAAAAAAGAACGACTAGAACCAATCCGATTCCTACAAATAAAATCGGTTTTTGGTTTAGTTTACTCATTTCCAACTACTTTAACTCTCTCCTTCACAGCATCCACAAACTCCTTCGCAGGCTTGAATGAAGGGATATAATGAGCTGGAATTGTCACTGTGGTTTTTGCCAAAATGTTACGTCCCAATTTCTCAGCTCTTTTCTTCACTACAAAACTACCAAACCCGCGTAAATAAACGTTTTCACCTTTCTCCATTGAGTTCTTCAATGTGGTCATAAAGCCTTCCACTATCGCCAAAACATCATTCTTGTCAATACCTGTTTTGTTAGAAATCTCAGTCACTATATCAGCTTTCGTCATCTTTACTCTCTAAAAAGGTGAATATCAATTTTTTTCGGGGTTGCAAATATACAACGTGTTGAACAATAAATTATCTCAAATTTGCGAAAAGCATGAAAAAAAAACCGACCCCACTATTTGTGCGCAATGTCATCCCCTGGTATCTTAGGGAAGGTAGGGATTTGCCGTGGCGCGCGACGCGTGACCCATACGCCATTTGGCTATCTGAAATTATTTTACAGCAAACCCGCGTTCAGCAAGGGCTTGGCTACTTTTTAAAGTTTTTAGAAACCTTCCCCAATGTTTCTTCTTTGGCTCATGCGTCCGAAGATCAGGTTTTTCGATTGTGGCAAGGCTTGGGCTATTACTCACGAGCAAAAAATTTGCACAAAGCAGCAAAAATAATTTGCGACCAGTGGAATGGTGAATTTCCCAAAACCTTCGATGAGCTCAAGTCACTTCCCGGAGTGGGGGATTACACCGCAGCCGCCATTGCTTCTTTTGCCTTCGAGTTTCCAAAAGCATCCATAGATGGCAATGTACTGCGATGGACAAGCCGCTTTCTGGGATCACATGCGCCGATTGACGATCCAAAAACCAAAAAAACCATTCAATTGCTTTTAGATGATTGGATTCAAGACGCCTCAGCGCACAGTTTTAATCAGGCGAGCATGGAGCTTGGCGCTATTATTTGCACTCCCAAAGATCCACAATGCCACCACTGTCCTTTGTCTGAAGAATGTGTTGCTTTTCAAAATTCACTCACCAACGAATTACCTATCAAGGCCAAGAAAACCAAAGTAAAACATCAATTGGTAACTGCCCTTTTTATCCAAGATAATCAAGGCAATTGGGCTGTTTCTAAGAGACAAGACAACGAGATTTGGGGCGGTTTGTACGCACTCCCTCTCCTTTTCACCGATGATACTTCGGTAGATATTGCTTTGGAAAATCTACTTCAACAGTTTGACTTGAATGCAAAAGACATTGTCATCAAACACACTTGGACTACTTCTCATTTGCTTACTCATCGCAAATTACAAGTGCATATCTTTTCGATTTTATTAGAAGATATGCCTCGAAATACGTATAAATTTGAAAAGTGGATTGGAGTAGAAGCCATGAAAAACCTTGGTTTTCCTAAAGTTTTTTCTGATTTCTACAAGCATAAAGGACTTTTATAAGCACCTTATAGGATGCTTGTATCCCCTGCATCAGACATGTAGGTTTGCGGCATAATCCTAAAAAAATAAATTATGTCAGGAACAGTAAACAAAGTAATCTTGGTCGGTAACATCGGCAAAGATCCAGAACTAAAAACCTTTGAAAACGGAGGCAAGGTTCTCAATTTTCCATTGGCCACCACAGAATCTTGGAAAGATCCAAAAACGGGTGAACGCGTATCGCAAACCGATTGGCACAACATTGTTTTTCGCAAAACAGCTTTGGCTGAGTTGGGAGAGCAATTCTTAAAAAAAGGGATGAAGATATACGTTGAAGGGAAAATCAGAAACCGCAATTACCAGGTGAATGGTGAAACCAAGTACATCACGGAAATTCATGCTGATGAATTTACGATGTTGTCTGCTAAAACACCGGAAGCCAATGCGCAGCCTATGGCGCTCAATGAACCAATTGCTACCACCAATGCCGAAAAAGAAGGAGATATCCCATTTTAAATCATGAGTGACAGTATCCTGCTGAATATTGGTTTAATTACTTTACAAATCAACATTACCCTCTATACTTTGGGGGTATTGTTGCTTTTGGTCGCCAGCGCTGCAGTTTCCAGCAGTGAAGTGGCCTTGTTTTCTTTTACCCCTGAACAAAGAAAAAAAATTGAAGACGCCGAAAACGGCACCTTGCATAAAATAAAAGTCCTCACTTCTTCACCCAACAAAGAATCGGCAACCAGACAAATTCTAGCGACTATTTTAATCGTGAACAATGCGGTCAATATCGCGATTGTCATATTGTCCACCGCTCTCATGGAAACTTGGTTTCCTCCGGAGGATTATAGTCCTCTCACTGCGCTGATTATCCATGTCGTTCTGGTCACATTTATTATCGTCATGTTTGGTGAGGTAATCCCCAAAATTTACGCAACATCCAACAATTTAAAAGTTGCTGGTATTATGTCAGGCCCTTTGAGTGTCATTCAAATTTTTGTTCGTCCTTTGAGTTGGGTGCTGATCAGTGCCGGAAATTTCATCGACAAGAAGATCAAGAATAAAATCGAGACCATCAGTGTGGATCAATTGGGGCATGCGCTCGCTCTCACCCAAAATGAAATGCGCTCCGTCGAAGAGCGCAGAATACTCGAAGGGATCGTCACCTTTGGTGAAAAAAATGTGAGCCAAATAATGACTCCAAGAACTGACTTGGCGATGCTCTCTTGTAAAGTTGGGATGCCGCAAATAATTGCTGAAATAAAAGAAAAAGGCTACTCGCGATGGCCTGTTTTTGATGAGCAAATTGACAACATCACTGGTATTCTGCACGTCAAAGATTTATTACCCCACTTGAATGATGAAAATTTCGATTGGAAATCAATCATCAAATCCGGAATGTTTGTACCAGAAACCAAAAAAATTGATGACCTCCTGATGGAATTTAGACATGATCGAAAGCATCTTGCTTTGGTGGTGGATGAATATGGCGGACTTTCTGGAATCGTTACTCTCGAAGATGTTATTGAAGAAATCGTAGGAGATATCCAGGATGAATTTGATGTCGATGATTTGAAATATTCAGTGATCGATGACAATACCTATTTATTCGAAGGGAAAATTTCTTTGGTCGATTTCTATCGGGTTTTTCGCGCTGATGAACCCCTATTTGAATCGCACAAAGGCGATAGCTCTACTTTGGCTGGGTTTATCATGGAAATTCTCGGTCGCGTTCCTCAAAAAGGTGAGAAACACCAATTTCATCAATACCAATTCACCATTGAATCGGGTACCCACAGAAAGTTAGATCGAATCAAAGTTCACAAACAATCATGAAGAAGTTCTTTATTTTCACCCTCATTATTTTGATCGGTTCTATCGGAACGTATTGGTTTTTATTGCGCGAGCCAGAGGCTGTTTTTCCAAGACCAAAAGGATACTTTAGAATTGATTTACCCAAACATGAATATCGAGATTTTTCTCCGCTCGCACCTTTTAATTTACCCGTTTCTGCTTTTGCAAAAGTCGAATTATTAGACAAGGTTCAAAAAGCGGATTCCTGCCGATTCAATATTTTTTATCCTCGTCTCAAAGCGCGCGTTCATTGTACTTTTTTAGCCGTTCGAAACAACATCGATCAATTGGTCGCTGACGCCTACACTTTTGCTTCAAAACACGAAATGAAAGCCAGTGCAATTGACCGAACTTTAATTGAAGATCCTTCTAGAAAAGTATTTGGTATTCGCTACAGAATCGAAGGGGACGCGGCATCGCCGCTTCAAATTTTTCTGACCGATAGTACCTCGCGATTTTTACGTTGTGCGTTGTATTTTGAAACAGCACCCAATCCTGATTCTATTGCACCTGTATTTCAATACATAGAAAGAGACCTTCAGTATTTGACTGACAAAATAACTTGGCGTTAATTACTCTACAATTACTTTTTTGGCTATTTGATCATTTGTCATTTTGACAATCATCCAATAAATTCCAGAAGGCAGTTCCAATTCGATTGGGTTAACACCCGCAAACAACTTTGACTCCATGACCCATTGCCCTTGCAAATTTGTCACGACCAAATTTCCTGATTGTGGAATCTCAACATGAATAATGCGCTGCGCAGGATTTGGCCATATTTCAATTCTTTCTGAAGACCATTCCGAAACGCCTACCCCATCAGCACCATCACAATTCTCGTCAATTCCATTTCCTGGAATATCGGAGGCATTTGGATAAATCGTTGCATCCGCATCATCACAATCCGTTCCGTCTGGAATAAATCCATTTTGGGACTCACATAAATAAATGGACATGTCCGGATTACCGTAACCATCGCCATCTGCATCTTCAAAATACAAAGTGGACTCTTGCACACTATTCGTCAAATCATTGCAATCCAAATTATTCCCAACACCGCATGGGTCTAATGTAGTAGAACCCCATCCATCCGCATCTGCATCCAGATAGGTCACCAAATTATCATCACAATCATCCATGTTGGCCACGTAGCCCGGCTGCTCTGCACATTCCAATATCAAAACATTGGCATCTCCAAATCCATCCAAATCCAAATCCTGATAAAAATTCAATTGCACAAATTCATCTATTTCACCACCGTTGCAATTGTCATCAATGTAATTGCAAATTTCAACAGCACTGGGATTGACAGCTGCGTTGGTATCATCGCAATCTCCTCCAATTGTCGTAGTGCCTGGAGGTGGCGTGTTACATGGACCAACCGTGAAATTATTGTCATCACCAAAGCCATCCATATCTGAATCCAAATAAAAGGTGCAGGTTTGGCTATTCATGACGTAGCACAAACAACAAAAGATGATGGTAATTATTCTTCCTCTCATACCAACAAAAATAAGCAACCACTACCCAGAAATATATTTTTCTTTTGACAATACAAATACTTAGTCTATCTTTGCCAAGCATTTGAGAGAGTAATAGAGGGGTGGAAGCCCCTCTTTCTTTTGCAGAATACCATATGATTACAAAAGACACAGTAGCCGCATTTATCGCTCCCCTTCTAGTGGATTCCGATTTATTTGTTGTCGATATTCAAGTAAATCCAGGCAATGCCATTGAAGTTTTGGTGGATAGAGATAGCGGATTGACAATCGATGATTGCAAGAAAGTAAGTCGTGCCGTTGAAGGTTCATTGGACCGTGAAGTGGAAGATTTTTCATTAGAAGTTTCTTCGCCAGGAGTAGGCAAACCCTTATTGGTGCAGCGACAATATTTTAAAAATATCGGCAGAAACGTGGCGGTTAAAACAATAGACGGAGCCAAAATAGAAGGCACCATGACATTGGCCAACGCAGAATTTATACAAGTGGATTTTCGGGAAAAAGAGTTGGTACCCGGTAAAAAAACCAAACAGTGGGTTGAGAAGCAAGTGCAACTCAGCTACGATCAGATCAAAGAAACCAAAATAACGATTAGCTTCAAATAAAAATTAAGTCCTATGAAAGGCGTAAACCTTTTAGAATCTTTCAGTGAATTCAAGGAATTCAAGAATATCGACCGCGAAACGGTCACTAACATTTTAGCCGATGTTTTCCGCAACATGATCTTAAAAAGATGGGGTGCTGAAGATGGTTTTGATATCATCATCAACGCAGAACGCGGTGACTTGGAAATTTGGAGAACCCGTGAAGTTGTTCAAGATGGTGAGTTAGATGATGAAGTAGCGCAAATCGAGGTGAGCATGGCTCGCCAAGTAGTGCCTGACTTAGAGGTGGGTGAAGAACTAATCGAAGAAATTCGAATCGAAGATTTCGGACGTCGCAATGTATTGGCGATGCGTCAAAATTTGACGTCTCGCATTATTGAGATGGAGAAAGACCACATCTATCAAAAATACCGTGAGCGTGTTGGAGAAATTATTTCCGGTGAGGTTTATCAAGTTTGGAAAAAAGAAATCTTGGTGTTGGACGATGAGAACAACGAATTGATTTTACCAAAGGAGCAACAAATTCCTGCGGATTTCTATAAAAAAGGAGACACTTTACGTGCAGTAGTTTCTAAAGTTGAAATGAAGGGTAATACTCCTCAAATCATTTTATCTCGTACAGCTCCAGAATTCTTAGAGAAATTATTTGAACAAGAAGTTCCAGAGGTTTTTGATGGTTTGATCACCATTAAAAATATCGTTCGTGAACCAGGAGAGCGCGCTAAAGTAGCTGTTGAAAGTTATGATGATCGTATCGATCCAGTAGGTGCTTGTGTCGGAATGAAAGGTTCTCGTATTCATGGTATCGTTCGTGAATTGCGCAATGAAAATATTGACGTTATTCAATACACTACTAATGAGCAATTGTTGATTTCAAGAGCTTTGGCGCCAGCCAAAGTGAGCTCCATTACATTGGATAAAGAGAACAAAAAAGCAGATGTTTTCTTGAAACCTGATCAAGTATCATTGGCCATTGGTAAAGGTGGACACAACATCCGTTTAGCGGGTCGTTTGTGCGGATTTGAAATCGATGTATACCGTGAGACAGAAACTGATTTGGATGATGTGGATTTGGAAGAATTCTCAGACGAAATCGACAGCTGGATCATCGATGAGTTGAAAGCTGTAGGATGCGATACCGCTCGTGCAGTGCTTGACTTGTCAAAAGAAGAATTGGTTCGTCGTACCGATTTGGAAGAAGAAACCATCGACGAGGTATTACAAATTTTGCGCTCTGAGTTTGAATAAAACTCTGTCGCTACAATAGGGATGAGGGGAAAGAAAAGTTTTTAAAAAGTAAAAAAATCAAATGTCAGAAACAAAGGGACCGCAACGTCTAGGAAAAGCCGCTACTCAATTGAATGTGAGTAAGGATACCATCGTCGAATTTTTATCCAAAAAAGGGGTTACTATTGAAAACAACCCTATGGCTAAAATCGAAGGCGAAGTGTACGATATCCTTCTTGCTGAGTTTGCTGGTGACCAACAAGCCAAGGAAAAAACCAAGGCCGTTGCTACCAAGTACAAAGAATCGAGAGAAACTGTAACCATTCAGGATTCAAAGAAAAAAGCAGACGGTACAGAGGAAGAGACTCAGGAAATCGATTTGTCACAATTCAAGCGCAAAAGACCTGAAACTTCCAAAAGTGTTTTGGATGATGTTGTAATTGAAAACAACACCGAGTCAGAAGCATCTGCAGAAATTCCCGCGGTTGAGGAGAAATCTGATGCGCCAAACGAAGTGAAAATCGTTGGTAAAATCGATCTTTCTACCATTCAAAGTGGTCGAGGCAAAAAGAAAAAAGAAGTAGCCCCAGAACCCGCTCCAAAAGCCAAAAAAGCGGAAGCAAAACCTGCTGAACCCGCAGCGCCGGCACCAGCCGCCGCTACTCCGGTTGCAGAAGAGGTTCCGGTAGCTCCGGTGGAAGCTGCTGCTCCTGTAGTAGTGGTTCCAGAAGAAAAAGAATTGATTCGTGTCAATGTTGAGCGATTGGCTGGTCCAAAAGTGATGGGTAAAATTGTTCTACCAGTAGAGCAAGAAAAGAAGAAACCTGAGCAGAAGGCCGATGACAACAAAGAAAAACGCAAACGCAAACGTGTTGCGAAAGTTGACATCAATCGTCAACAAGAAATTGACAAACGAAATCAGCATCGTGGTGGTCCAAATAGACCCGGACAACCTAATCCCGCAGCGCCAAAAGCTGAATTGAGCGAGCAAGATATTCAGAATAAAATCAAAGAAACTTTGGCGCGCCTTGGTGGACAAGGAAAGTCAAAGGCTTCTAAGAACAGACGTGATAAGCGTGATCAACAAGCCAGAAAGTTTGAAGAAAAACGTATTCGCGAAGCTGAAGAAAATGCAATTTTAAAGTTAACGGAATTCGTTACGGTTTCTGAGTTGGCAACAATGATGAATCGTCAACCAACAGAGATTATCGCTGCATGTATGCAGTTGGGAATTTTTGCTTCTATCAACCAACGCTTGGATGCTGAAACCATCCAGATTATTGCAGAGGAATTTGGTTTCGAAATTCAATTCGTTAGCGCAGAAGTATCCGAGACAACTTTTGAAGAAGCAGATAATGAAGATTCAATGGTGACACGCCCACCGGTTGTAACCGTAATGGGTCACGTTGACCATGGTAAAACTTCATTGCTTGACTTTATTCGCAAAGCCAACGTATTGGCTGGTGAAGCGGGAGGAATCACTCAGCACATGGGTGCGTACAGTGTAAAACTTCCTACAGGAAAGCAAATTACTTTCATTGATACTCCGGGTCACGAGGCCTTTACAGCCATGCGTGCTCGTGGTGCTCAAGTAACAGATTTGGCGATTATCGTGATTGCTGCTGACGACAACGTTATGCCGCAAACGAAAGAAGCCATTTCGCATGCTCAAGCAGCAGGAGTGCCCATGATTTTTGCTTACAATAAAATGGATAAACCAGACGCCAATCCGGATCGTATCCGCGAGCAGTTGTCTGCTATGAATATTTTGGTAGAAGAATGGGGTGGTAAATTCCAATCCCAAGAAATCGCTGCCAAACAAGGATTGAACATCGATAAGCTTTTAGAAAAAGTTGTTTTAGAAGCAGAGATGTTAGACTTAAAAGCCAATCCAAACAAGCGTGCCAACGGTACAATTATCGAAGCTTCCTTGGATAAAGGACGTGGATATGTTACCACATGTTTGGTATCTTCAGGAACCATGAGAATTGGAGATCCTATTCTTGCCGGTCAATGGAGCGGTCGTGTTCGTGCGATGTTCAACGAACGCGGACAAAAAATAGAAGAAGCGGGTCCTGCAACTCCTGTATCGATCTTAGGATTTGAGGGAGCACCCAATGCTGGAGATAAATTCTACGTATTCGAAGATGAACGAGAAGCACGCGAAATCGCTACAAAACGTCAACAATTACAACGTGAACAAAGTGTAAGAACGAAAAAGCACTTGACCATCGAAGAAATTGGTCGTCGTATCGCTCTAGGAGACTTTAAAGAATTGAATTTGATTGTTAAAGGTGACGTGGATGGATCTGTAGAAGCTTTGGTAGATAGCTTGCAAAAATTGTCTACAGACAAAGTTCAAGTGAGCATTGTACACAAGGGAGTTGGACAAATTTCTGAAAGTGATGTATTGTTGGCTTCGGCTTCAGATGCTATCATTGTTGGATTCCAGGTTCGTCCAAGTACCAGTGCAAGAAGATTGGCGGAAGCAGAAGAAATTCAAATTCGCCAATACAGCATCATCTACAAGGCTATCGAAGAAATCAAAGAAGCCATGGAAGGAATGTTGTCCACTAAAATTGAAGAGAAGGTGGTGGGTACAGCAGAGATCCGCGACACATTCAAAATTTCCAAAGTGGGAACTATCGCTGGATGTTTCGTTCAAGATGGAAAAATCAACCGAAACAACAAGGTTCGAATCATTCGCGATGGCATCGTCATGTATACTGGAAATCTAGGTTCATTGAAGCGTTTCAAAGATGATGTGAAGGATGTAACGAAAGGTTATGAGTGTGGTTTAAATATTGATAAATTCAATGACATCCGCACCGGAGATATTGTTGAAGCATTTGAAGAAGTAGAAGTTAAACAGACACTTTAATGATTGCTTGGATACCCAACGGAATAACATTGGGCAACCTCGTTTTGGGTTGCTGCGCTATTCTCTTGGTGAATAACAATCCTATCGCCAGTATTTATTGCGTTATTGCCGCGGCTATTCTAGATTTTTTTGATGGATTTGCAGCGCGATTACTGAAAGTCTCATCTCCATTGGGAGGTCAATTGGATTCCTTAGCCGATGTTGTTTCGTTTGGCGTTGTTCCCAGTCTTTGGGCCCACGCCATGCTACCGCATAACAGTTGGATTCAATATATTCCTTTCATGATTGCCGCTGGAGCGGCGTATCGGTTGGCGCGGTTTAATTTAGATCCAATCAACACAAGTGGTCACTTCAAAGGATTACCTGTTCCTTCTAATGCGATGATTTGGATGGGGATTTTCGGGTACCAAATGGATTCATTCAGTGCATTCAATCCACTACTTATAATTGGTGCATCAATCGTCACAACCCTCCTTATGATCTCCACCACTCCATTGCTCAGCCTTAAATTCAAAGGTCTGGGTTGGAAAGGACAAGAAATTATTTGGATTTTACTGATTTCGTCATTTATTATTTTAGGCGCTACCTATTTTGTCATGGACTCTTTTTTCCTTGGCATCCTGGGGGTTATGGGCCTTTACTTGATTTTGTCATTGTCTTACTATAAAAAAATATCGTCATGAAATTCAAAGCAGAAATTGATGTAATGCCTTTAGACGCATTATTGGATCCTCAAGGAAAAGCAGTTACTTCTTCGATGAGTAACTTAGGATTGTCTGCAATTTCGAATGTAAGAATCGGCAAACACATGACTGTGTGGTTGGATGCCGAAAGTGAGTTAGCAGCCAAAGAAATGGTCGATCAAGCGTGTCAAAAATTGCTTTGTAATGCCATTATGGAGCAATATCGTTTCAGCGTTGAGCAAGTAGCATGAGATCAAGAGTAAAATCTGAAGCGGCCTTTGGTATTGCCAAAAGCCTGTTTCCCGGTGGAGTAAATTCTCCCGTACGAGCGTTCAAATCTGTTGGTGGTAGCCCTATATTTTTTCAAAAAGGCGCGGGGTCTCATGTTTGGGATATTGATGGAAATGAGTACATCGATTACTGCTGTTCATGGGGACCACTTATTTTAGGTCACGCCCCTTCCCGTGTTGTCGCAGCTGTTACAGAAGCAGTAGCCAATGGGAGCAGCTTTGGCGCACCTACTCTTCTAGAAAATGAATTGGCTACTTTGATTTTAGAAAACCACAGATTTATTGAGAAAATCAGATTTGTGAGTTCTGGAACAGAAGCCGCGATGAGTGCGATTCGTTTGGCTCGGGGATACACAGGACGGGATAAAATCATCAAGTTTGAAGGATGCTATCACGGTCATGTCGATAGCCTCTTGGTTAAAGCGGGAAGCGGATTGGCCACATTGGGGACTTCCGATTCAGCAGGTATACCAGAAGCTTATGCAAAAGAAACGATTGTTCTTCCTTTGAATGATATTGAAGCTGTCAAACAAGCTGTTCAAACTTATAAAAATCAAATCGCTGTTATCGCAATTGAACCTATCCCTGCCAATAATGGGCTATTGATTCAAGATGTTCAATTTTTGAAAGATCTAAGAACCATTTGCACAGAAGAGGGTATCGTTTTGCTTTTTGATGAAGTGATTTCAGGATTCCGTGTCGGATTTGAAGGAGCTGCTGGCTATTACGGCATTCAACCTGATGTTATGGCATTTGGTAAAATTATAGGCGGTGGAATGCCTGTAGGGGCTTATGCAGCGCGTGCGGAAATCATGTCAAAAGTTTCTCCTGAAGGCCCTGTTTATCAAGCTGGAACGCTTTCAGGTAATCCAGTAGCCATGGCCGCTGGTATCGCTCAATTGAAGGAATGTCTAAAACCTGGTTTTTACGAAAATCTAAAAGCCAAAACAGATTACATGGTTCAGGCCATTAATGACTATGCCCTATCCAAATCTTACGGCTTTCATATTTTTTCTGTGGGATCGATCTTTTGGTTGTCTTTTGGTTTTGCTGAAAGCGTGCGTTCTATGCGTGAGATCAACGCAGAAGAGGTCAAGCATTTCGCTCCTTTGCATGCCGCATTAATAGAAGAAGGAATCTATTTGGGTCCTAGCGGATATGAAGTAGGTTTTATTTCAGATGCACACTCTAAAGAAGATTTGGATCGTACAATAGCTGCATTCAAAGTGGCTTTGGACATTGTTTTTGCAAAGAATGTATAGACTTTGATAAATCACATTCCATAAAAAAAGGGTCGCAATTGCGACCCTTTTATTTTTGACTGAAAGGCGTTATTCCACTCCTTTCAAAAACTCTTGATTCAATACTCCGCCTTCACCGCGAACTTGAATAACATACATTCCTGCTGGAAGTGTAGCTGTATTCAATTGAAGGTTCTTCATTCCATTGATACTTTGTGTCATCACCGCACGTCCAGATAAATCTAATACTTGAGCGGTATTGTACACCAAACCATTAGAAGGTAATTGCACGTTCAATACTTCTCCAGCTGGATTCGGATAAACAACAATAGCATGTTGCTTCGCATATTCATTCACACTTACTGTTCCGTTAACATTGATGTTGTCCAAATAAAAATTATTTGAAAATGCTGAAGATTTAAAAATGAATTTAAAACGAACATTATCCGTTTCGTATGTTGAAGGGATAGTAACATTCTTATGTACCCAATGAGAAGCTGTGTTTGGAACAAATGGAGCGGCAAATGCACCAGCTGTTACCATATCAATACCGCTGATGGTGGTGCGCAACTGCCAAGTTTCTCCGCAATCACGGCTCGACCAAACCTCTAAACTCTCTGTAATATCAGTCTCAGTCAAAGCACCAGTTGAATAAGCATAATCAAAGCTCAATTGGCCATTGCTCAACAAATTCAAATCCATAGAAGGGGTAATCAACTCATCAACATCAAATCCTACCATTCCACTCGGAGGAACTTGAATAGAAGCGTTGTCCAAAACGATCGATCCGTTAGCAGAACCAATTCCAGCATTTGGAGCATAGTCAAAATTCGATTCGTTTTCTGACATGTTGTTCGAGAAGAAATAACCGTATTGGAATGGGTTGTTGTTACAATTCTCAGACAAGATGCTTGGAATCTCAGGCCAAGATTGAGTAACATAGATAGCATAAGCATCAGTGATGGTTGTGCTTCCTTGTGCATTAGTAACGGTTAAAGTAACCGTCTTCCAACCACCTGAATTGAAGGTTACCGTTGGATTTTCAGATGTGCTTGTTGAAGGAGATGCATCTTGGAAACTCCATTCCCATGAATCAGCCTCAGCGTCAGAAGAGTAATCAAAGAATTGAACTGAATTACCTTGGCAAACCATTTTCTTTGCAGGGTAGAAATCCGCTTGTGGTGCACACAACAAATCATGAATACCATCTGTACCCGTTGCAGCCAAATTCTCAGGAGTCCACAAATTGTTACGAGATGAAATTGGGGTATTCAATGCACCAATCATGCGATCTTTTTGTCCCCATGTGAACATGTTCGAACAGTAAGAATACTCCATATAATTCTGCACATTCTCGATAGTTCCATATTTACCCGCTGCATTTACATTGTCCACTCCAAAGCTTCCTGCAGCATCCTCCGCATTCCATGCATAAATTCTGAATGTGATGTTCCCACCACTGATATTGGTATAGTTGACTCCAGACAAATTAATTTTAGATCCTGTCAATCCTGTATTCACATCTGAAGAGATGAAAAACACATTTCCTGCTTGCACATTCAAGTTACCATTTGCTGGAGTAACCACCGCTGATAAGTTCGTAGCGAAATTGTCTGAACTTGAACGAACCGCGAAAGTTCTTGGTCCATCTGCACTTCGCTGAATTTCAAAAGTCAAACCTGTAAGTGTCAAAGCTTGTGTAACATCATTGCTCAAGGTGAACTCATAATACTTAGATGCATTAAATGAACCAGTTAATGATCCATAAGTAGAAGCGCCATCAGCTGCACCTGTTCCCCATTCAGAGAATGCGAACTGATCGGCTACTGCACTGTTTGCAGAAACGCCTACTGCAGAGAAATCACTGAAAATCACACCAGCATCATCCGTGTAAGGAGTGCCAACAGAATCAACTGTTCCTGTATTTACATCTACCGAATTGAATTGATAAACAGTCTGCAATGGATTCGTTGCCAATGGCAAATCTTTAGAATCACAATTGAAATCGTATTTATTCAAGCAGTCCAAGTGACCCGCTGTTGGAGGCGTATCCATTACGTTGTCATCTCCACAAGCTACTTCTGGATCGTTGGTATTTCCCCAAGTGTGAGACAAGTCCAACCAGTGTCCAATTTCATGGGTCAATGCACGGCTTTGATTCTCATTGCCTGGGTTAAGCGCTCCGATATAGTTGTATAAAATGATAATTCCATCTTTCCAACTAGATCCCGCATCTGCTGTAGCTGACGGATAATAGGCATATCCCGCAACGCCATTTTCCATGCTATTCACCACCCATACATTCATGTACTTGTGACGTGGCCATGGATTTAACTTAGAAATATCTGAACCGATGGTGGTCAAAGGAGAAGCAATACGGTCAATTCCATTTGTACAATTTCCCAATGGGTCAATCGTAGCCAATTTGAATTGGAATCCACACTTAGCGATTGAACTTCTAAAAGCTGGAATTACATCCGCAGTATCGGCATTTTGCTTGGCGTAATCGCGATTCAAAATGAAGATTTCATTGTAGATGTTTGCATTAGGAATATTCTCAATTCCATAATTGTGAATAATGTGAAAAACCACTGGAATGGTGTAAATCATTGATGAATCATCACGATTCACTCCAGGATTGTTTCGCAAGTAATCAGCGATGTAAGCATCTTGCAAATCTTGCATTTGCTGAATTTCAGGATGCTCTTGCAAAATTTTTGCGTGGGCCTTAGCATGTCCGCAATTAAAGTCATGCACATGCTGCGCAGTAGCTGTTAGCGCAGAGCCTAACACAATCGCAGCGACTAAAGAATATATCTTTTTCATAATTTTTTCCTCGTATTCGCAAATATAAGCGGTTCGTCCGCTTGTCAAAAGAAATTTGTTTGATTCAATTTAGATTCGGTAATTCTACTGAATTTACTTGCTTAGCGCCGCAATTTGTTGTTTTAACATTTCAATCTTATTCATCGCATCACTTTGCTTTTTTCGCTCGCCATCTAAAACAGCCACTGGCGCTTTAGAAACAAAGTTCTCATTGCTCAATTTTTTCTCAACGCTGGCCAGAAACCCTTGTGTATACGCCAACTCCTCTGCAAGTTTTTTAATCTCTGCTTCAGCGTCAAATTGTGCTGTAAATGGCACAAAATATTCTCTACCAGAAACGATGAATGAATAACACTGCTCAGGCTTTTCATCCACCCATTCGGTAACTTCGATATTTCCCAAATGTTCGACAGCTGGATGAAATGCGCCGGCCTCGCCTTGTGAACGTAACATTTTCAATGTCAATTTCTCTTTATTGGCAATTTGATTTTCCTTGCGAACATTTCTAATGCCGATCACCACCTGAGAAAACTCTTCGAAACCATTGGTCCACTTTTCCTCGACAACTTGTTTCTCTGGCCACTGTGCCAAACACAAGCTTGCTCCTTCTTCTCTTTCTCGCAACAAATGCCAAATTTCTTCTGAAAGGAATGGCATGAAAGGATGCAAAACAGTGAGTAGTTTTTCAAAAATGTCCAAAGTGGCGGCATATGTCATAGCATCCATTTTCTCGCCATATGGAGGTTTTACCATCTCTAAATACCAAGCACAGAAATCATCCCAAATCAACTTGTAGGTGGTCATCAAAGCCTCATTGATTCTGAATTTTTCGTAGTCATCATTCAATTTTTCAATGGTCGCATTGAGCTGGGCATTCATCCAATTAACAGCCACTTTTGCAGCGGGGCGTTGGTTCATTTCCGAAACATTCTCTTCCCACCCTTTGACCAAACGAAAGGCATTCCAAATTTTATTCGCAAAATTTCTTCCTTGTTCACAAAGGGACTCATCAAAAAGTAAGTCATTTCCTGCAGGGGAAGACAACAACATTCCAACACGTACACCATCCGCACCAAATTGATCAATCAATACCAACGGATCTGGTGAATTGCCCAAAGACTTACTCATCTTCCTGCCTTGCTTATCGCGCACAATTCCTGTGTAGTAAACATTTTTAAATGGCAATTCATCACGGTATTCGTAACCGGCAATGATCATTCTGGCCACCCAAAAAAACATGATTTCCGGTGCTGTTACCAAATCAGAGGTTGGGTAATAATAAGATACCTCATCCTCACTATAAAATCCGTCGAACACTGCTATTGGCCACAACCAAGAGCTAAACCAAGTATCCAACACGTCTGGATCTTGTGTCAAAGTTCCATCATACTCGGGGTACATCGCTTTGACTTTTACCTGGGCCTCTTCCAAGGATTTTGCAACTACCCAACGTCCATCTTGGGTGTAATAAGCGGGGATTTGATGTCCCCACCAGAGTTGTCTCGAAATACACCAATCTTTGATGTTTTCCATCCAATGTCTGTATGCATTTTTAAACTTAGGAGGAAAAAACTTGATGTTATCATTCATGACATTTTCCAAAGCAGGTTTGCTCAAATCTTTCATGTCTACAAACCACTGCAAAGACAATCTTGGCTCAATAACAACATCTGTACGCTCTGAATAACCGACTTTGTTGACATACTGCTCTTGTTTGATCAACAAACCAGCGGCTTCTAAATCCAATGCAATTTGCTTTCTAACTGCAAATCGATCTTGACCAACAAACATTCCTCCAGCCTCTGAAATTGTTCCATCGTCATTCATCATATTGATGATTTCTAAGTTGAACTTTTGACCCAACATAAAATCATTCATATCATGAGCCGGTGTTACTTTCAAACAGCCCGTACCAAATTCCATATCCACGTAATCATCAGCAATGATGTTGACGGCGCGATTCACCAACGGAACAATGACTTGTTTTCCTTGCAGATGTTTGTACCGTTCATCTTTTGGATTAACGCAAACAGCAGTGTCGCCCAGGATTGTCTCTGGACGCGTAGTTGCTACGACTATAAATTCATCCGATCCCGCTACCTGATACTTCAAGTGATACAAATGAGAATTCACTTCCTTGTAAATCACCTCTTCATCTGAAAGCGCTGTTTTGGCTGCTGGATCCCAATTGATCATACGCTCGCCTCGATAAATTTTTCCTTTGTTGTAAAGGTCAATAAACGTATCGATAACAGCTTCGTAATATTTTTCATCCATGGTGAAACGCGTTCGATTCCAATCACAGCTTGCACCCAATTTTTTGAGTTGCTCTAGAATGATACCTCCATGCTTATGGGTCCATTCCCACGCATGATCTAAAAATGCTTCACGAGATAAATCCGATTTTTTAATTCCCTCCGCTCTTAACTTTTGCACCACTTTGGCTTCGGTTGCAATCGAGGCATGGTCGGTTCCAGGAACCCAACATGCATTAAAGCCGCGCATCCGAGCACGACGAATCAAAACATCTTGAATAGTGTTGTTCAACATATGTCCCATGTGCAACACTCCGGTGACATTAGGGGGGGGGATAACAATGGTGTATGCTGGCCTGCTATCAGGCGTACTATTAAAAAAACCTTTTTCTAACCAATAGGCGTACCACTTGGACTCTGCCAATTGTGGCTCGTATTTACTCGGAATCTCCATGTTACAAAAATAAACACAGAGCGCCTTTGATCTCGTTATTTATTGATCAAAGTCAACGATCAATTTGCTACTCACCGGATGTGCTTGACAAGTTAAGACATAACCTGCATCCACTTCTCCTGGCTCCAAAGCGTAATTCACAACCATTTCGGCATTCCCTTCTACCACTTTAGCCCTGCATGTGCAACACATACCGCCTTTGCAGCTGTAAGGAATATCCAAACCTGCCTTTTGAGCTTCATCCAAAACCATGGCTCCTTTAGACATTTTGAAATCCGTTTGTTGTCCGTCATAAATGACCGAAACCTCGCACAAATCATTGGCATCCAATACAACCTCTTTCTTTCTTGGTGCCCCTTGAGGCAATGCAGTACCAAACAATTCCAAGTGAACTTGTTCTTCACTCATTCCGATAGAATAAAAATAATCTCGCGCTGATTCTGTCATCACCTGAGGGCCGCACAAAAACACGGAATCCAATGGAGAGTGTGCTAAAAAAGTTTCCATGAATCCTTTTAATTTATCGGCATCAATTCTTCCATGCAACAATGAAATTTCATTGGGCTCACCGCTCAAAACATGGAAAATTCGGAATCGTCCCAAATAGATATCCTTCAAGTCTTCTAATTCATCTCTGAAAATGATGCTTTGAAAATGGCGATTCCCTAAAATCATGGTAACCTCACTATTGGGCTCATCAGCCAACACTGTCTTGGCAATAGAAATCAATGGCGTCACCCCGCTGCCAGCGCCAACCAATAAATAGTGTTTCTTATTGGAAGCATCTACCGTTGGACAAAAACTTCCCATAGGCGTCATTACCTGTAATGGGGTACCAACCGTTAGAGCCTCGTTGGCCCAGGTACTAAACACGCCACCATCCACTTTTTTAATGGCCACTCTGCACAACTCTTCAGCTGGAGCACTGCACAACGAATACGACCTTCGGATATCTTGTCCATCAATGGTCGCGCGCAATGTCAAATACTGACCAGGTTGGTATTGATAAGCCTCCTTCAACTCTGCTGGAATTGAAAACGCTACAGAAACGCAATCATTGGTTTCTTTTTTAATCTCTACAACAGGTAAAGAATGAAATACGGGTCTTGCCATGTCGCGAAAATACATTCATTCTCATTTTCTGATATGATTTCTGTTATTTCATGTTTTGATTAAAGTTTCCTTTCTTAACATTGCTAAAAATTTCTACCATGAGCGTCGAAGAAAAATTCCAAGCATTTGTTGATGCAGAAAATAAAATTGAAGCCAAAGATTGGATGCCAGATGGGTATCGTAAGACCTTGATTAGACAAATTGCGCAGCACGCCCACAGCGAGATTGTCGGTATGTTGCCTGAAGGAAATTGGATATCACGTGCTCCATCTTTGAGACGCAAGGCTATTTTATTGGCGAAAGTTCAAGATGAAGCTGGTCACGGATTGTATTTATACAGTGCTGCTGAAACACTCGGAATTGAAAGAGATACGCTCATAGAAGAGTTACATTCTGGAAAAGCAAAATATTCTTCCATATTCAACTATCCCACTTTAAGTTGGGCTGATATTGGTGCAATTGGTTGGTTGGTTGATGGAGCTGCAATTGTCAATCAAGTAGCATTGCAACGCACGAGTTATGGGCCATACAGCCGCGCCATGATTCGTATTTGCAAAGAAGAATCTTTTCATCAACGACAAGGGTACGAAATCATGATTTCATTGTCTAAGGGAACTCCTGCGCAAAAGCAAATGGCGCAAGATGCTTTAAATCGTTGGTGGTGGCCAAGTTTGATGATGTTTGGTCCTTCTGACAGGGATTCTGCGCATAGCTCCCAAAACATGATTTGGAAAATCAAACGCCAAAGCAATGATGAATTGCGTCAGCGTTTTGTCGACATGTCCGTGCCTCAAACAGAATACTTGGGACTTACACTTCCTGATCCAGATTTAAAATGGAATGAAGAAAGAGGTCATTACGATTTTGGAGAAATTGATTGGACAGAGTTCAATGAAGTGGTAAAAGGAAATGGCCCTTGCAACAAGCAAAGAATTGAAACACGAGTCAATGCATACGAAAATGGCGCTTGGGTTCGTGAAGCTGCTGTTGCTTATGCCAACAAAAAAGCCAATAAAAATACTGCTGCAGCTTAATTGATTCACCTGATTTGAGTGGGACAACCTATTTTTGTCCCGCTCAATGAAAGCGCTTATGCAAAAATCTTTAACGATCGCGGTTATCCGTGAGGGAAAAACTCCGCCTGATTTCCGAGTTGCACTCACTCCAGCACAATGTGTGTTGTTGCAAAAAAATCTTCCGGAAATAAATATCATCGTTCAATCCAGTCCTATCCGACGATTTAAAGACGAAGAATATACTGCGATCGGAATTACTGTTCAAGAAGATATTTCGTCTGCAGATGTCATGATTGGCGTGAAAGAAGTGCCAGTTGATCAATTGATTCCCAACAAATCCTACCTTTTCTTTTCTCATACTTTTAAAAAACAACCCTACAACGCAAAACTGCTCAAAGCGATTCTCGAGAAGAAAATTACTTTGATTGATTATGAAGTTTTGAAAGATGAAACTGGAAAGCGCGTTATCGGCTTCGGAAGATATGCAGGTATTGTGGGCGTTTTTGAAGGTATTCGTGCATTGGGTTACAAAAAAAAATGGTTTGAATTGCCGTCTCCCATGTCTTGTCATGATCGCAAGGAAATGGAGGACTTCGGAAGTAAAGTTACATTAGCCCAACCCATCAAAGCCGTAGTTACCGGATGGGGACGTGTCGGACATGGAGCTGAAGAAATGATTCAATTCTTCGGAATGAAAAGAGTTACTCCCGATGAGTTTCTAAAATACAATGGACATGAATCTATTTATGTACATCTCGATACTGCCGATTATTACGAGAGAATTAGTGACGGTGGATTTGATAAAAAAGAATTTTATTCTCATCCTGAAACCTACAGAAGTTGTCTCAACCGTTATGTAGCCCATGCAGACATTTATTTTGCATGTCATTTGTGGAAGAGTGGTAATCCTGTTTTACTGAGCCAAGCTGATTTGAATACATCCAATCATCGCTGTCAAGTGATTGCTGATATCAGCTGCGATATTAATGGACCAATTGCCGCAACCGTAAAAGCTTCTACGATTCAAGAACCATTTTTTGGATACAACAAAGAAACAGGAGAAGTATGTGATTGGTCTAATCCCAAGGCAATCATGATGATGACCATCGATAATTTACCTTGTGAATTGCCCCGCGATGCTTCTGAAGATTTTGGAAATGAACTGATCCAAAGTGTCATTCCTAATTTATTGATAGAAAACCATCCCATGATTGTAGGGGCTACTGAAACAAAAAATGGCGAATTAACTCCGCCATTTGAATATTTATCTGATTACGCAAAAGGATAATATCACTCCCAAATTCGAGCGGTTTTCAAAGCCACCTTTTCACCAAAAAAGATCTTGGTGGACATTTCAAAGGCTTCTGTATAATCGGAAATCACAAACAAATCTTTCAGTTTGGAAGGCTTTGTAGCTTCCAGTTTTCTTTTAGACAACTCCTCTTTCAAAGCCAAGGCTGCCACCTCGCCATTGTCAATGATTTCAATTTTCTTTTTGTAATACAAATCAACTTCTTTGCGAATCAATGGATAATGGGTACAAGCCAAAATCAAAGCATGAATGTCTTTAAAATTAGGCTTGGACAAATAACTATTGATAATAGTCTGAGAAATTTTGTTGTTGTAAAATCCTTCTTCAATCATCGATGCCAACAAAGGGGTTGCGTTTGAAATGACCTTGAGCGATTTATTCAATTTTTCGATTCTATTGACATAAACTCGTGAAGCTATTGTGCCTTTTGTGCCAATAACGCCAATTCTCTTCTTATCAAATTTTTCGCTCACATACGTTGCCACCGGATCAATTACATTGATAACTGGAATGTGGGGACCTGCGATATCACACACCGTTTTATAGGCATGTGCACTTGCGGTATTGCAGGCAATTACGATAGCCTTGCACTTTTTCTCGATCAGGTATTGCGTAATCCTGGCAGCATAATGCCGAATACTCTCTGGGGATTTATCGCCGTAAGGCAAATGAGCAGTATCCCCAAAATAGATAAAGCGCTCGTTAGGGAGCGCTTTACGAATGGCGTTGGCTACAGTCATCCCGCCAATACCTGAATCAAAGATTCCTATAGGTTGGGAAGAAGCCAATGGACTATTTCTTTGGAGCTGGATTAGTGGTTGGGGCGGCTGGTGCAGCTGGAGTCAAAGGTATCCCCAATTTGGTTTTGATTTTGTCTGTCACATCATCACCACCTCTGTACAACAATACGCCTGAACTTGCGTCAATGATATATGAATAACCCTCTTCTTTAGCCACTTGCTCGATTGCAACTCCGATACGATCCACCAAAGGTTGAATCATTTCGTTGCGACTTTTTTCCAATTCTTGGTTGGCCGTTTGCTCAAAATCTCCCATGTTCTTTTCCAAATCAACTATCGCCTTGTACTTGCTTTGAAGGATTGCTTCTGGCCAGGTTGTTTTATTGGATTCAAATTCCTGCAACTTGGTTTGATAATCTTTTTGCATTTCATTCATGGTATTGGTAAAATCACTGGAGATTTTTTCCAAATCCGCATTGACTTTGGTAATCTCCGGCATAGAGAATAGCAACACTTGTCCGTCAGTATGACCGATCTTCTGAGCACTTGCAACAACTGACAAGCATACTAACATTAAAAATAAACTTACTTTTTTCATCTTGTATAATTTAAACTTTATGGTCTCTTTTTAGCTCCTGTTGGTGACTTGGTATCACTTTTTCCACCAACCCCACCTTTCGCATTTCCTTTGGGCGCTTCGTCTGTTTTCTCTTCCTCTTCTGCACCATCCGTCGTATCACCTGGTTTTAATCCCATTTTCTTCAAAACCTTGTCACTGATATCATGCTTGGGATTTGAATACAAAATGTTGGATTCATTTGCCTTATCAAACACAACCATCAATCCGCCTTGCGAAGCAACATCTTGAATGGCGGTATAAATATCATCCTGAATGGGCTTAATCAATTCATCACGCTTCTTAAACAAATCTCCTTCAACTCCAAATCGTTTCTTCTGTAATTCTCTAGCTTCCTTTCTCTTCTCTTCAATTTCAGACTCTCTCTTCTTCTTCATTTCATCCGTCAACAAAATCTTCTCTGCCTGATAAGCTTTTTCCATCTTCTCAATTCCTTCGTATTTCTGCTCAATCTCTTTTTGCCAATCTATGCTCATTTTATCCAAATCAGCTTGAGCGTCTTGATAAGCCTGAATGTGTCCCAAAATATATTTTGAATCAACATATCCAAACTTTTGCGCATTGAGCCAAAGTGGAAATAATAATGTGAGTAATACTATCGCTTTTTTCATTGTTTTCTAACGAGTGCCAAGATACAAATATTGCTTTACAATTCCCCAAGATTCGCGCCAATAGAAAAGTGGAATTGTCCTTTTGCCATATTGGGGGCCTTTTGCAAGGTATCTAATCGCCATCCGTAATCAAATCCCAATAGACCAAACATGGGTAAGAAGATGCGCAAACCTGCTCCTGTAGATTTGTAGAGATTGAATGGGTCATAATTGGAGAAATCAGCCCATGTGCGACCTCCTTCGAAGAACGTAAGCGCATAAATGGTTGCACTTGGATTGGTGGTCAAGGGGTATCTCAACTCAAAGCTATACTTTGTGATGACAGGAGCGCCAACACGATCAGAAGGAGTTGTCAACGACAAATCATCATAACCGCGCAAGTTCACGATTTCACGACCATCCAATTGGAATCCACTTAAATAAACTCCACCTAGGTAATATCGTTCAAATGGAGATTGTCCTAATTTTTTGTTGTAAGTCCCTAAGAAGCCAAAACCCACATTGGTATTTAAAACAAATTTATTTGTTTTGTGTTTGTTCAATGCGGTATACCAATGCGCCGTGAATTTCAACTTGTAATATTCTACCCACTTGTAACGATCTTGATCAGTCATCGCCGCATAATCATACGACTTTCCTTGAACATGCTCTCCCCACCAATGATAAGGCATGGTGAATTTTGAAGAGAAAGTGATACGTGAACCCCAAGTTGGATAGATTGGATCGGAAACGGAGTTCCGTTCGATGTTGATACTACCGTTCAAGTTATTCGCATATCCCTCATTAAAGGCAAAGAATGATCCGTAATGATTTAAGTTAAAATGCTGGTACGTTATCCCTGAATAAAACATAAACCAGTCATCTGGTCTTTGCCAACGCTGGCCAAAGCTCAAAGAAGCTCCTGTAATTTCCATTGATGTGCGATTGGGATTCAATACATCACCGATGTATTTCTTTTGCCCATTACTGGTGACTGAATGATATACAGAAACACTGAGTGAATTTGGTTTTTTACCTCCCAACCAAGGCTCAACAAATGAAAGATTGTACGACTGATAATATACCCCATTGGACATAGCGTTAATCGATAAACGCTGTCCATCTCCCGAGGGAAGCGGACTCCAAGCTTCCTTTTTTAGAATATTTCTCAATGAGAAATTATTGAAAGACAGACCCAATGTTCCAACAACACGGCCACCGCCCCAACCTCCACTTAACTGGATTTGATCACTTGGTTTTTCTTCAACAACATACTCTAAATCCACAGTTCCTTTATCGGGGTTGGGATTAGTTCTAATATCAAAACCCTCTGGATTGAAAAATCCCAAAGCGTTTAATTCCCGCTGAGAACGCATCAAATCAGAACGATTGAACAAATCACCAGGACGAGTTCTTAACTCCCGATAGATTACGTGATCATTGGTTTTTGAGTTCCCCGAAACCTTGATATCGCCATTTCTAAATTGCTTGCCCTCACCCATCCGAATCTCAACGTTGATTGTATCTTCTGCAACCAAGTTCTCAATGGGATACGCGTAAAAGTTCAGATAACCATCATCGGTGTACAGCGAACTTAAATCTCGGCCATTGGGATTAAAATTTAAGCGGTTGTTCAACAACTCCAGGTTATACAAATCGCCTCTTTTAATATTTAATACACTGTCCAAAGCACTTCGGCTGTACTTTGTATTTCCCACAAAAGTTACATCTCCAAAATAAAATTTTCGATCTTCTTCAATTTTAATCAAAAGACCCATTCGATTGGCGGAAATTGGATACAAACTATCGGAAACAATCTTTGCATTTCTAAATCCTTCTTTGTTGTACTTAGCAACAATAGTAGCCTTGTCCTCTTGAAAATCTTTCTCGATATACTTCGACGCTTTGTAAAACCTCCACCACGCCTGTTGTTTGGTGTTTTTCAATGCGCGCGTCAATTTTTTATCGGTCAACATATTGTTTCCGACAAAGTCAATTTTCTCAATCTTTACACGCTTTCCCTTATTGATATTAAAGATCAACTGGACACCATTTTTGACAATAGGATCGGGGTTTTCTTTGATGTTGACCTTGGTGTTGAAAAAGCCTTTTTCGACATAAAAATCCAAAATCTGGTTCTTAGCTGTCATTTTTAAATTCTCATCACAAATGCGACCAGAACGAAGATCCAATTTTTCACGAATGTTGTCGGCTTCAGATTTCTTTACTCCCTCAAAACGAAAAGTCCCAAGTCGCTCCATTTCCTTGACAACAATCACCAAATAAATTTCACTTCCTCTGATCTCCGCTACTTGAACTTGAACATCTTTGAATAATTTCTGCTTCCACAATTTTCTAACCGCTTCTGTGATGTCATCTCCAGGAACCATTATCTCTTTGCCCTCTTCCAATCCACTGAATAGTTTGATGGCTTGAGCGTCAGTGAACTCTGTTCCTAAGATTGTAACCCCCGCCAATTTGTATTTGAGTGGAGTGGCATAAGAAATCCCTCCGCCGATGACTTTTTGAGAAAAAATATTTTGAGATAATAATGAACCAATCAGAATGAGAAAGGCAACGTATCGAATGGGCTTCATGCTGAATGTGTCATTTGTTCTGAGGTTTTTCCAAATCTTCTTTCTCTTGACTGAAAAGACAAAATTGCTTCATAAAACAACTCCTCATCAAACTCAGGCCAAAATTTATCGGTGAAAAATAACTCCGCGTAGGCTATTTGCCAAAGCAAAAAATTGCTAATCCTTAATTCACCGCTTGTTCGAATCAAAAGTTCTGGATCAGGAAAATCTTTGGTCTCTAAAGCTGATGAAAACAATTCCTCCGTTATACGCTCACTTTCAACTCCAGAGTCAACTATCTTTTTAACTGCGTTTAATATCTCCCAACGAGCACTGTAGCTTAGTGCTAAAATTAATGTCAATTTGGAGTTATTCTCGGTTAGTCCTTCCGCTGCAATGATCGTTTCCTTGCATTTTCCTGGTAAAGAATTTCTATCCCCTATGAATCGCAAACGAATTCCTTGGTCATTCATCGATGGAACCTCGTTCAAAATCGTATTGACCAATAATTCCATCAACGCATTGACTTCCTCTTGTGGTCTATTCCAATTCTCTGTTGAAAATGCATAAAGCGTAATGTACTCAACTCCCGATTGCAAGGCTGCTTTGACAGTTTTCCTAACAGAATCAACACCTTGAAAATGTCCGAATACTCTTTCTTTTCCCTGCTTCTTGGCCCAACGACCATTGCCATCCATAATGATAGCAACATGTCGCGGTAAGCGATCCTTCCGTATTTGACTTATTAAACTCAAGGTTCTGTTAAATGAGAACTACAAAAATAAGTACGATTGGCTTATTTGTAGCAATTCGTTGCAGGTTTATCCAAGCGAATATTCAATGAGGCCATTAAGAATCCATAACAATCGTGATTAGAGGGATCTCCTCGCTGCATCCCTTCGTTGGAGCCTGACCCTCTTTCACTGGTCAAGCTTTGATCAGCCAATGTCACACTGAGCTGGCCTTGCTGGTGCAATTGTGTTTTGGGATTGGTATAAACCGTACTTACATCATCAAAATAATCCGTCCATGTTTTTCGAATTCCCCACTCAATAGAAATTCCAAAAACACTATAGATATTCATTTTTATCCCAGCTCCAAAAGGCATCGAAATCGAATTTAACTTGTATTGATTTCCAGTATTTGTTCCCTGACCTTCGGTAGCCATCGCTTGCAGAGCTATCCAACTCCCTTCAGCAAAACCCTCTGGATTCATCATATAGTATGCAATTCCACCAAATAAATAGGGGGTAATCCAATCTTTACTGTTGAGTTGATAATCAAAATAATTAATTTCTCCGATTGCACTAAACTCATAAAAACGATTTCTAAAATTCAAGTTTCGATTTTGTTGCCATACATCAGAGCTATTCTTATCCCAATACTCAACATTTCCATATATCGCTCCCAGCTTCAGTCCCAGCTGTCTCGTAAAATTTCTTCGATAACTAAGTCCGCCGCTGATGGAAGAGTTCTTCCACATGTTTTTGTAGTGTGGATTTAATTCGCCAATGTAAAATCCACCTCCTCCCATCATGCTAAATTCATGGCTCATATTTTTTTTGCTCAACTGTGCTTTTGAGGAAAAAGAAGAGCAAAGCAAGCACAGACAAATCACGCATCTGAATCCCATATTTATCCAACGAACTTGTCCCATTTTAATTGCGTTGATCAAAACCCCAACCCATTTTGTTGCGAATCGTATCAAAGAAATGTTCTTCCTTCAATCGGACCAAACGAAGTTCAACACCTGAACGTTGCATGGTAATTTTTGTGCCGTTGGAGATATAATGACTTTGTCCATCAATACTCATCATGAACTTCCCCTCTCTGCTCTCTGGAATAAAAGTAACCTTCTGCGACATGGGAATAATCAAAGGGCGAACATTTAAATTGTGCGGAGCGATGGGAGTGATCAAAAAACCATTTACCTCTGGCGATAATATTGGACCACCGCAGCTTAGTGAGTAAGCCGTTGATCCTGTAGGTGATGCCAACATCAAACCATCCGCCCAATAGGTAGCCAAAAAAGTATCATTGACATAAGCGTGCACTGAAATCATGGTGTTGTGCGGATGACCCAATATAGCCACTTCATTCAAAGCCCGTGGCAAGGAAGACACTTCCTCGTCATTGACCATAACCTCTATAAATGATCGGTGTTCTATATCAAATTCTTGGTTCAATATCTGCGCAAAATTCTCCTTGACTGCATTCATTTTAATCAAGGATAAGAATCCTAATCTTCCCGTATTAACGCCAACGATCGGAATTCTCCAATGACCACTGTATCGCGCCAATTCAAGCACCGTTCCATCTCCTCCAATGGCGACAGCCAAATCCATACCGTCTAAATTTTGTGCAGATTCGATAACGGTCAATTGCTCTCTCCAAGGAGAATCAGCTATGATTCCATTCAGCGTTTCGTGGATAAAAATAGAACACCCTTGCCTGACCAGGAAATCGATGAATCCAATCACTGCTTCACGATATTCAGCTTCTATTTTTCGGGTATATAGAAAAATCTTCATTTCAGTCTTCGTCTAAAAAACGCATAAGCGTATCGTAACGATCCATTAAATCAACATTTGAATCTGCGTGTTGGAATGAGCCCCTTACACGGTATTCAAATCTTTCCAAACTACGAATAATCGGATTGACATTTTTAATGTCCATCTTAAACATTACTTCCGTCATTCCTCGCTCGTTGGGATAAGCAAATAAAGCGACGATTTTCGCATCGTTCTCCTCGACAATTCTAGAAATTTGTTGCAGGGTGTAATCCCTTGGATTCATTTCTAAAATCACCACACCCCCGTCTTGTTGAGCTGTGGTATAATCTTGAATCACCTCTACCAAATCCTCTCTGGTCACACAACCCAAATATTCGTTGTTTTTGGATACAACAGGAGCTACACTCATTTGATTTTGCGCAAAAAAATGAATCATTGCAAAAAAATGATCCTCGGGCTGAATACTCTTTTCAAACAAGGCAGGCATAATAAAATGTTCCTGATGTTCTATATCCAAAATCTGATTTTCGGACACCATTCCCTTGTACTTTCCGGACACCACTACTGGCAATTCATTTACCCGCAATTCGTCCATACAACGCAAGGCATCGGTCAAATCAAAATCCTCGCTTAACACCGGAATTTGTTGATCTAATAATTGTTGCGCTGTTTTCATAATGTGCTACAAAGAAAAGAAAGAATCATTGCACAAATAATTTTTTAGAAACAATTCTCATTCATTACAATTATCATCGATTTTTGCGCAATTATGGTCAAGTTAAGTGTAAACATCAACAAAATTGCCACGATCAGAAATGCCAGAGGTGGTAATATTCCTGATTTATTGAAAGCGGCCACAGACATCGAGTCTTTCGGAGCTCAAGGAATAACGGTACACCCAAGGCCTGACGAGAGACATGTCCGCTACCAAGACGTTCGAGATTTAAAAAAAATTGTTTCAACAGAACTCAATGTAGAGGGCAATCCTACTCGTGATTTCATTGATTTGGTATTGGAAGTTCAACCGCACCAAGTGACCTTGGTTCCTGATGCTCCCGATGCCATCACCTCAAATGCTGGTTGGGATACCGTCCATCATTTTGATTTCTTGACAGAAGCCATTGCTATCTTCAAGAAAAACAACATTCGTACAAGCATATTTATTGATCCGATTCCCGACCGTATTGCAAAGGCTGCGGAAATAGGCACAGATCGAATCGAATTCTATACCGAGTATTACGCGCAAACCTTTTCCTCTGATAAAGAAAAAGCGATTCAGGCCTATTTGAGCTGCGCTCAGCAAGCCGTTGATTTGGGCTTGGGTATCAATGCAGGTCATGATTTAAATCTTGCTAATCTAAAATATTTTGCAGACCAGCTACCTGGACTACAAGAGGTTTCGATTGGGCACGCACTAATCTCCGATGCCCTATACTTTGGGCTCGACAATACCGTAAAAATGTATTTAATGCAATTGCAAAAAATATGATTTTATTTCACCGCGTTTTAGGGGAGAGTGAACAGCCTAAATTGGTCATATTACATGGCCTATTTGGTTCTGGAGACAATTGGCAAACACACGCCAAATTTCTTTCACAATGGTTTCAAGTCTTTTTGATTGATCAAAGAAATCATGGCCATAGTGAGCATGCTGAGCGCATGGATTATGAAGCAATGACTGACGATTTCTATGAAACTTTGGAACATCTCAAATTGTCGCAAATTCATTTGATGGGTCATTCCATGGGCGGGAAAACAGCGATGAATTTTGCTTTGCAATATCCTGAAAGAATTCTGTCGCTCATGGTCATCGATATGGGAATCAAAGCATACCCTAGACACCACGATATTATTTTCCAAGGACTGCACGCAGTTGATGTTGAACACTGCGCAAGCAGAAAAGAAGCCGAGAATCGGATTCAACCTTTTATTCCCGATCTATCCACCCAACAGTTTCTATTAAAAAGTTTATATTGGATTGAAGAGGGTAAATTGGCATGGCGATTCAATGTGCCGGTTCTGGAAAAGAACATTGAGAACATTCTGAAATCAATCACTCATTTCCTTCCATTCGAAGGAAGAACACTCTTTTTAACAGGCGGAAAAAGTAGTTATGTCCTTCCTAGCGATTATTCAGAAATCCAGATTCTCTTTCCCCAAGTCCAATTCGAGGTGATCGATAATGCTGGTCATTGGGTGCATGCTGAAGCTCCACAAGCTTTTTTAAATAGCATCACTTCTTTTCTGAATATTGACAAACCTCACAATTAATCCGACATTTCAACGTATTTTTGATAAAATTTTGATCATGGAAAAGAAAATAATAATTCCCTACGATTTTACCCGAGTTAGTGAGGTAGCCTTGGAGCATGCCTTGGTGATGGGAAAAACAATCAAAGCTACAGTGTACGCAACTCATATCATCGATAATAAATTTCAAGTAGCAGAAGCCAAACAAAAAATGCAAGCATTGAAAGAGTGGGTTCGCACTGAGAAAAATGATACCATCGAAACGATTGTTCGTATTGGTAATATTTTTGAAGACATCGACAAAGTTTCTTCAGAGATGGAAGCAGATCTCATCATCATGGGAACCCATGGCATCAGAGGAATGCAATTCCTAACAGGAAGTCGTGCATTGAAAATCGTGACTGAATCTTTGGTTCCTTTCATCGTAACCCAAGAAAGAACGATTCGCCCACATGGCTATCACAAGTTGGTTGTTCCTATGGATTTGCATAAAGAGACGAAGCAGAAATTGACTTCTGTTGGCAACATGGCCAAATATTTCAATTCCAAAGTTTTCTTAGTTTCTCCTAATGAAACTGATGAGTTTTTGAGAAATCAATTGGAAAGAAATATCAAGTACGCTGCAGAATATTTGGAAGGCCGTGGTATCGCTTATGAGGTTGAAGTAACCGATTCTAAGAGTGATGGATTTATTCGTTCAATGGTGAAGTATGCGGCTGCAATTGAGGCAGATTTAATTTGCATTGTTAATTCGCATGACAGTGGATTCATGGGAATGTTTAGTTCGTCCGAGGAGCAGCAAGTCATTAACAACGACGCTCAAATTCCTGTTCTTTGTGTAAATGCAGTGAGTACTACCATCAAAGATGCTGAGTTCATTAAATAATATCGAATTTTTAGATCATAAAAAAAGAGGCCGTTGGCCTCTTTTTTTTTCAACGCACCTTTTTACCACTGAGCGATAACCGTCTCGTTTCCAGTTGTGACATCACCAATCTTACAAAGAATCTCTGTACCAATTGGGAAATATAAATCCACCCTACTTCCGAACTTGATAAAACCAAATTCGCTACCCTTTGCGATGGATTGATTAGGTTGTACGTAATAACAAATTCTTCTTGCCAATGCTCCTGCTATTTGTCTAAACAAAACTTCCTTTCCATTATTGGATTGAACAACTACAGTAGTTCGCTCATTCTCTGTAGAACTTTTTGGATGCCAAGCAACCAAGAACTTTCCAGGATGGTACTTCACATACTTGACCGTTCCTTCGCAAGGGGTCCAATTGGCATGGACATTTATTGGGGACATAAAAATCGATACTTGTATACGTTTGTCTTTAAAATACTCTGGCTCTTCTACCTCTTCAATCACCACCACTTTCCCGTCACATGGCGCTACCAATTGATGCGCTTGAGAAGAATTTGTGCGTTTGGGCAATCTGAAAAATTGCACAAATGCCAACCAAAAAAATCCAACTGTAGCTACCAACAATAATTTCAACCAAAACCATTCTGCTGATGAAACTTTAAAATAATAAATGCTCAACCCAAAAAGGATTGATGAGATCAATACCCAAGATCTTCCTTCTTTGTGTATGGTCATAAATGATAAATTAAATAAACATAAGTGTAAGCCATTGGCATTGCCAATAGATATCCATCAAAACGATCTAAAACGCCACCATGTCCGGGTATTAACACACCCGAATCTTTGACATTTGCAGTTCTTTTCAAATGTGATTCCACCAAATCTCCTATCGTTCCAAAAACTGAAATGATGATGGCCAAAACAATCCAATGGTTCGTTGTCATTAAAACCAAATCAGCCGAAACAATTTCCAATTGAGCAAAAACAAAACCACATGCAACAGTTGCGACCAATCCCCCTATAAAACCTTCCCAAGTTTTTTTGGGAGAAACCTTTTCGAAAAGTTTCGTTCTTCCAATTGCTCGTCCTACAGCATAAGCTCCGCTATCGTTTACCCATAGCATCGCAAAGAAAGAAATGGGGAGCCAAAAGGAATATTCGCCAGGAATAAATGCATATGAACTAATCAAAGACATGGGAAGCGCCACATAAACCCAACCCATTAAAACGCGCGCAAAATCCAAAGCAAAATGTGGCCTTAACACCACTAATTCCAACGACAATAAAATCACAACTACTGGCAGTAAAAATACCAAGTGCTGAAATGTCAATACATCAGAACCAATTAAAAAGAAATAGATGTAAAACGCAACTCCCAAAATGATTCCACCCCAAGCACGATGAGATGAAGCCCCTGTCAATTGATAAAATTCATGTGACCCTACAAATGTCCACAGCAAAAACAAAACCGCAGTTGCAGTGGGTCCCCACCAGAATGCACCGATCATGGCGCTGGCAAAAACCAATCCTGTTATTGAACGTAACGCTAAGTTACTCATTCGTTTCTCCGTTTTCAGTTGATGCAGCCTCTTGATTTGTGTCTTCTTTAGGCTTTTCTTCTGTTGACTCTGGTAAAACTTCCGACTGCTCTTCAATTGCCTTCTCAACTTTTGGTTCTTCTCCCCATGGTCGAAGGCCCAAAACTTCTTCAAGATCATCCTTGAAAATCACTTCCTTCTCCAATAATTTGGCAGCAAGATTGTCCAACTGATCCCTATGTGATGACAACAATTCCTTGGCCTTTGCGTATGCTCCTTCAATAATCTTACTGGTCTCCTCATCAATGATTCTAGCAGTCTCATCTGAATATGGTTTCTGAAATTGAGATTCACCAGAGCTATCGTAATAACTGCGGTTTCCAATTTTCTCATTTAAACCATATATCGTCACCATGGCATAAGCCTGTTTGGTAACCTTTTCTAAATCGGACAATGCGCCCGTTGATATTTTTCCAAATGCCACTTCTTCTGCTGCACGTCCACCCAAGGCCGCACACATATCATCCAAGATTTGCTCTGTAGTGGTGATTTGTCTTTCTTCGGGAAGATACCAAGCCGCACCCAAAGAGCGACCTCTTGGGACAATGGTTACTTTCACCAAAGGCGAAGCATATCGCAACAACCAACTCACAATAGCATGTCCACTTTCATGATAAGCAATGGTGCGTTTTTCATCAACCGTAATAATCTTGTTCTTCTTTTCCAATCCACCAATGATACGATCTACGGCATCCAAAAAGTCTTGTTTTCCAACGGTTGCATGACCTCTTCTTGCTGCAATCAATGCTGCTTCGTTACAAACATTGGCGATATCCGCACCACTGAAACCAGGGGTTTGACGAGCCAATAAGTCAACGTCTACTGTATCATCCTTCTTCACCTTCTCCAAATGCACATTGAAAATTTGGATACGCTCTTTGATATCGGGCATGTCCACATAAATCTGACGGTCAAAACGACCAGCGCGCAACAAGGCCTTGTCCAAAATATCCGCTCTGTTGGTTGCTGCTAAAATGATAACCCCTGAATTAGTTCCAAATCCGTCCATCTCAGTAAGCAATTGATTGAGTGTGTTCTCTCTTTCATCATTGCTTCCGAAATTGACATTCTTGCTTCTTGCACGACCAATGGCGTCAATTTCATCAATGAAAATAATGGCCGGCGCTTTTTCTTTTGCTTGACGAAATAAGTCTCTAACACGACTTGCACCCACTCCGACAAACATCTCCACGAAATCTGATCCTGACAAACTAAAGAACGGTACCTGTGCCTCTCCCGCTACAGCTTTTGCCAATAAGGTTTTTCCTGTTCCTGGAGGGCCTACCAACAATGCTCCTTTTGGAATTTTAGCGCCTAAGTCCGTATACTTCTTTGGATGCTTTAAAAAGTCGACAATTTCTTGCACTTCCTCTTTCGCACCTTCCAAACCAGCTACATCATTAAAAGTTACTTGTGTTCCTTTTCCTTTTTCAAATAATGTTGCCTTTGATTTTCCAATATTAAAAATCTGACCGCCGCCGCCGCCAGCACCACCGCCCATACGACGCATAATAAATACCCAACCCAGAATCATGACCCCCAACATCACAATCCACCAAACCAATCCTTGAGCGGTCTCGTTAGGGGGCTGATAACGCACCATAAAACCGTGCTGCTCTCCTGATTGTTGAATCTCCTTTACAAACTCTTCTCCTGGAGGAATGTTGAACCAATATTCAGCACTTCTGGTAAATCCTTTGACACCAGAGCCCGTTCCAATTTCATTTTTCAATGAGTCTTTTCCCGCTTGATTCAAATAAACCAATGCGGTGCTTCCATCGTATTCTACTTTCTCTACCAAGTGCTTGGCAGAAAATTGCTTGAATCTCGCGAAGTCTGTTTCCTTTCCTTCACTCGATCCATTGAAAAACATCATTCCAATTAAGATGACGGCTATAACACCGTATACCCAATAGAAATTTATGTTTTTCGGTGACTCAGGCATTTTAGGCCTGCCCTGTTTATTTCCTTCTTTTGACATTTATGACAATATTAATCTTCGATATACTTAAACTTAGCATCTCCCCAAAGTTGTTCCAAAGAATAAAACTCACGTGTTTCTTCGTCAAATACATGAACGATCACTGTGAAATAATCCATCAAAACCCACTTTGCATTGCGCTTTCCTTCTACCCTTCTTGGAGACTCATCCAAATTCTCTTCAGTGAATCTCTCGACAGAATTAGCGATTGCTTCAACATGTGTACTGCTGTTTCCTGATGCGATAACAAAATAATCTGTCATCGCTGATTCAAGTTCTCTTAAATCCATCACAACGATGTTGGTCGCTTTCAACTCTTGCATTCCTTGTACAACGATTTCCAACAATTCTTCGTCGCCTGCTTTTTTTACTTTCTTAGCCATTTTCAATAATTAGTGCAAATGTACAACTTAGGAACGATGAAAAAACCCGATTATCTTCGTGATTCAATGGAAATTAACCGTATTTCACTGTCCGAGGTAGATTCAACAAACAACTATGCCGCCAAACTGCTGTTGACAGAGGATGTTGCCCATGGAACTGTCATTTCGGCATTGTTGCAAACCAATGGCAGAGGTCAACGCTCTAATACCTGGAAATCCGAAGCCGGGAAAAACTTGACCGCCTCTTGGATTTTGCACTTAAGCGCTCCTCAATTCGAGGATGTAATCATCCTTAACAAGGCGCTTGCCTTGGCCATGCACGATGCGATCAGCGATTGGATTTCAAAAGGAGAAGTATGCATCAAATGGCCGAATGACATCTATGTTGAAGGCCAAAAAATTGCAGGGATATTGATCGAGATACAATGGCATCCCAACAAATCCGCAACACTGATCGCCGGAATTGGAATCAATATTTTACAAGAAAGTAATTTGCCTTCCAATGCAACTTCTGTATTGTTGCAAAATAATGAAATGACATTGTCAATTGATCAAGCAATCTTGGAATTAAACCAATGTATTCATTTAAGATTCGAGCAATGGAAAAATGGCTTGTTACTTGAGATTGATCAAAACTACCATCAGTTTCTTTTGGGTAAAAATGAAAGTCGGAAATTCTTGGTCAACCACGAAGAAATAAATGGAATGGTTGTGAGAGTAGATGGAGCAGGTCGCTTAGTCCTTGCTGTCAATGGTGAGAACCGACTTTTCCAATCTGGAGAAATCAGCTGGATATAAAAAAGAGGGGCCTAAGCCCCTCTTCCTATCAAATACTTTTCTAAGATTGCTTGTGGCCTGCCACTACCGTGACACAACCTTGTCTCACCATCGTTCCTTTTGAATCTGGAACTTTCACACGAACTTTTAATTGTTGCGTGCTTGTCATTCTAAAATCAAATGTGTTTTTGTTGGCTGCTGTTTTATTAGAATACAACAACTCATCATTGGTATCCAAAACCTCAAATTCAACTTCTGGTAAAACAGGGTGAGCCATTACTACCAAACGATAGTCTTTGCCACCGTAGAACGTCATCAACAACTCGGCCTCATCACCTTCCATAAAAAGTGCGGCGTTGTAATTTTCATTTTGAATAAATCCAGTAAGGTTGGGCAAAACTCGGTTTTTCGTGAAAGCTCTACATTGCGCATTGGCACCTGCGGCCAACACAAACATTACAAAAAGTGAAGCAAATAATTTTTTCATTTCATTCTAAATTAGGCGGTGTACTTAGATCTGATCTTTTTCACCAATGCGCTAAGAGACTTTAAAGTTTCGTCCTTAACGGTGGTCCTTGAATTGTTACCAATTGTCATTACTCCATCAGTAGCCTTAGCAACTTTGGTTTTTTCAGAGGTAATTTCAACTTTATTCAATTCTTTTTGAATCTCCATCAAATCAGCTTTCATTTCAGCTAAAGATGGCTTGTTATCGAAACTTTCATAGTATTTCAACAAACTCTCCAATACCATTTTTTGCTCCCCGATTCTTTGACGAATCAACTCAGACTTGGGCTTCTCTGCATACTGCAAACACAAATGCAAGGCTTCCAACCATCCTCCAGATATTACCAAAGCAGATACCTCAATACGGTTATTTTCTTTTAAGTAACCATTCAAATCAGCATAAGCACCTGTGACAATCTTCAAAATGCTATCGCGATTGTCTTGGTATTCTGCCAATTTTGTAACAGTGGAATCATTGATACCCCCTTCAATTGCCATTGCAGTTGCCAATTTTTTAGCAGCCGCAAAGAAAGTCATACTCTCTTGCTTTTGATCAAAGATTGAAGCGTAACTCAAATCAGCACCATAGATTCCCAAATTGACGGCTTGCTTAACCTCTCCCAAATATTTACCTACGTTATCCACTGAATTCAACATTTTCTTGTCGTATGAATACCCTTGATCTTTGATCAAAGAAGCCATCTCTACTGGAGAAGGGATATTGAAGAATATTTTCTTGAGTTGCTCTATTCGAGCTTGATCCATTGAATCCTTTTTTGAATCCATAACAGGCTGATCCGACTTGGCTTGCTGACAACCTGAGCAAGAGGTGAATTGAACAGCAGAAAAGCCCAATGCTCCCACCATCAACCAACCGACAATTTGTTTCTTCATATCTTGAGTGTTACCTGATTTCAGGGTTTAACGCTATAAATGTAAAATAGTTTCAGTAAAAAAACAATGTTTCTTTTGTATTCAATCAAAATGACTGAGATTTTTCATGAATCCACTCCACTTTGGGCGTTCCAAAGCAGACCCTTTGGTTAGTTTTTTAAATTCCTCCTCTGTCGTATCCCTCCATTGCTGCCAAGTGCGGTCTAAACGTTCTGAACGATAGGATAATCTAGGATCTTGATGTGGTTTTGAAAATCGATTCCAAGGACAAACATCTTGACATATATCACAACCAAACACCCAATCATTCCACTGACCTTTCAAATCCGCAGAAATCGCTTCCTTCAATTCAATCGTAAAATATGAAATGCACCTACTTCCATCTACCACAGCTGGAGCAACTATCGCATCGGTTGGACAGGCTTCAATGCATTTGTTACAATTACCGCAATGATCCGAAGTTGGAAAATCTTCTGTCAATTCCACATCGATGATCATCTCTGCAAGAAAGAAAAACGACCCCGTCTTCTTTTGAATAATATTTCCGTTTTTACCCTGCCATCCAAGTCCTGCTTTCTTTGCCCAGGCCTTTTCCAAAACAGGTGCACTATCGACAAAACTTCTACCTTCAATGTCGCCCCACTCTTCTTTCAATTTACTCCAAAGTAAATTTAATTTATCTTTTACGACAATGTGATAATCCTCTCCGTATGCATACTTTGAAATTCTTGGCAGTTCATTGGGCTGCACTTTCTCTGGAAAATAATTGTACAAAAGAGAAACTACGCTCTTAGCTCCTGGAACTAGTATTCGAGGATCAAGTCGTTTGTCAAAATGGTTTTCCATATAGGACATTTTACCGTGAAAGCCTTGATTTAACCAATTCTCCAAGTGTCCCGACTCCGACTCTAAAAAATCGGCCTTGCTGATTCCACAATCCAGAAATCCCAAATCTTTGGCCCAACGTTTAATCTGTTGTGCCTTGGTATGACTCACCCAATTCATGTTAGAATAACTTACCGGGTACAGAGCCACGCCCCTTGCCCAAATGTTGGTAGGTTTTATCCGTTATCTGTCGGCCACGCGGTGTTCTGATCAAGAAACCTTCTTGGATTAAAAACGGTTCATATACCTCTTCAATTGTGCCTGAATCTTCTCCCACTGCGGTTGCAATGGTGGATAATCCAACAGGGCCTCCATTGAATTTGTCCAATAATGTGAGCAGAATTTTATTGTCCATTTCATCCAAGCCCAGCGTATCCACATTGAGTGCGTTCAATGCACTTCGGGTTATTTCAATGGTAATTGTTCCATCACCTTTGATTTGCGCAAAATCTCTCACACGTCGCAGCAATGCATTGGCTATCCTTGGTGTTCCTCTACTTCTTCTTGCCATCTCAAACGCAGCCTCATCTTGAATAGGCACTTGCAATATCCCTGCGCTTCTGGCGACTATATCCGTCAGTATTTTAGAATCGTAATAAGCCAATCGTGAATTGATCCCAAACCTAGCTCGTAAAGGAGCGGTCAATAATCCCGACCGAGTGGTAGCTCCAACCAAAGTGAATGGGTTCAATGCAATTTGAACCGATCGTGCATTGGGCCCTGTATCAATCACCAGATCAATTTTAAAATCCTCCATTGCCGAATACAAATATTCTTCGACAACAGGGCTCAATCGGTGGATTTCATCGATAAACAATATATCATTTTCCTCTAAGTTCGTAAGCAAACCCGCCAGATCAGCTGGCTTGTCCAATACCGGACCAGAAGTGGTTTTAATACCAACACCCATTTCATTGGCGATAATATTGGCCAAGGTAGTTTTACCCAAGCCAGGAGGTCCATGTAACAGAACATGGTCAAGGCTCTCCGATCTCAATTTTGCGGCAGAAACAAAAATTTGAAGATTTTCAAGAACTTGTTTCTGCCCTGTAAAATCATCAAAATTCTTGGGACGCAATGCTCTCTCAAAGTCACGCTCACCATATTGCTCCGCTTCATTTCGGATATCAAATTCTGACATAAAACAAAGTTAGTTTATTTCATCCTCCAACAAATGCCCGTATTTGGAATATAATTCCTCAAATAAAATTCTTACACGAAAAACATACAATGGAGCATAAAAATTTTGGGTCAAATCCGGATTATTCTTGAGCATGATTCGATACCCATAACCCGCACCTACGCCAATCCATGGAGAAAATTTGTATTCAATACTAATAGTAGGCTCGTACAAAATTACAGTTGCATGGTACAATTTAATTGCATTGCCTTGTTCATCCTTGGCCGATAAAAAAGATTTTCCATAACCCAATTGCACCGGTAAAACTCCTAGCCAATTTCCTTTGTCATAAAAAACAAATTCTCCAAATAACGATCCATATCGCATTTTGAGCAGTAAAGATTCTGAATAACCACTCACATTTTGCTTGATATCCGACTGCAGCCAATGATAACCTAGACCCAATGTAAGGTGCTCCCCAAAAGAAACTCCGCCCTTTAATGATTGCACTTTGACGCTTCGACCCGTTATAAAGGAATTTTGCGTATCCCATTTAAATGAAGGCGCAGGTTTTTTCTTTAGCAACTGACCCAGCGTTTCTTTTAATTGAATGGTCTGCGCATCAACAGTCGTCGTCACATAAACCAATAGACAAAAACAAAAAATCCGCACCCAATGGGTGCGGATTTTAAAAAATACTATTTTTTGATTAATGGGCGTGCTCACCTTGCTTCAATGGAACAATTTGAGGAACGAAATCCTCTTCGTGCTCTGGATTTGAGTAATCATAAGCCCAACGATGAACCTCAGGCAAAGCACCTGGCCAGTTTCCGTGAACATGCTGAACTGGAGTAGTCCATTCCAAAGTGTTCGATTTCCAAGGATTTTGAGTTGACTTTTGGCCGTACCAAATACTATGGAAGAAATTGAAGATGAACAACAATTGCGCTGCACCACCTACGATAGCGAACATAGAAATTACTGGATTCAAGTCCATTACCTTATCCAAATACTCGAATTCAGAGTAATCGTAATAACGACGTGGGGCTCCAGCTATACCTACGAAGTGCATTGGGAAGAACACACCGAAACCACACACCATGGTTAGCCAGAAATGAGCATATCCCAATTTAGAATTCATCATTCTACCGTACATCTTGGGGAACCAGTGATATACCCCACCAAACATACCGAAAATGGCAGACATACCCATTACAATATGAAAGTGAGCTACCACGAAGTACGTATCATGCACATTCACATCCAATGCTGAATCAGCCAAGATAATTCCTGTCAAACCTCCAGTAACGAATGTACTTACCAAACCTACAGAGAACATCATGGCTGGTGTGAATTTGATATTACCCTGCCACAAAGTTGTAATGTAGTTAAACGCTTTCACAGCAGATGGAATAGCAATCAACAAAGTAGTGAAAACGAATACAGATCCAATGAAAGGATTCATACCCGTTACATACATATGGTGACCCCATACAATGAAGGACAAGAAACCAATTGCCAAGATTGAACCAATCATGGCTTTATAACCAAAGATGGGCTTGCGAGAATTGGTAGCAATGATTTCAGAAGAAATACCCAAAGCTGGCAACAATACGATGTATACCTCAGGGTGACCCAAAAACCAGAACAAATGTTGGAACAACACTGGAGAACCACCTGTTACATCCAAGGCCTCACCTTGAATGAAGATGTCTGACAAATAAAACGCTGTTCCCATGGTACGGTCCATGATCAAAAGCACCACGCATGATACCAAAACAGGGAAAGACAATACACCCAAGATGGCAGTAACCAACAATGCCCAAATAGTCAAAGGCAAACGGGTCATCTTCATTCCCTTAGTGCGCAAGTTCACAATCGTAACGATATAGTTCAAGCCTCCCAACAAAGAAGAAGCAACGAACAATACCATGGAAATCAACCAAAGTGTCATTCCTGTACCTGAACCTGGCATCGCTTGAGGCAAAGCTGACAAAGGAGGATAAATTGTCCAACCACCTGACGCTGCACCACCTTCAACAAAAAGAGACGACAACATAATAAGGCTAGAAACAAGGAAAAACCAATATGACAACATGTTCATAAAACCTGAAGCCATATCACGCGCACCAATTTGCAATGGAATCAAAAGATTGGCAAATGTTCCTGATAATCCACCTGTCAATACAAAGAAAACCATTATAGTACCATGAATGGTTACCATCGCCAAATAAGCATTCTTATCTAAAATTCCATCTGGTGCCCACTTGTCACCAAGAAACGCATTTAAAATGGCAAACTTTTCACCCGGCCATCCCAATTGAAGGCGGAAAAAAATTGACAACATTACAGCAACGACTCCCATGAAAATAGCAGTGACCAAAAACTGCTTGGAAATCATCTTGTGGTCATGTGAAAAAATATACTTCGAAATGAAGCTTTCTTCGTGGTGACCGTGATCGTGAGTATGTGCTCCCATGTCTTCTTTGCTAAAATTTCTTATTTAATTGATGCTACTACCATTGTAGTATCTGAACCTTCTGTTTTCGTTTCTTCTTGCTTTTTCGCTGGCTCACCACCGAAAGTCTTTTGCTCTGCCAACCAAGCTTTGTAATCCTCTGGAGAATCAACAATCACAGTCATTTTCATGTTGAAGTGAGCCGCTCCACATACTTTATTACACAACAAAATATAGTCGAACTTGTCATTTCCCAATTTTTGACGCATCTCAGCAGTTGTGATCGTTGGCTTCATTTTAAAGCGCGTTGGCATACCGGGAACTGTATTCATTTGCGCGCGGAAATGCGGCATATAGGCTGAGTGTATAACGTCTTGAGATCGGAATACAAACTCTATCTCTTGACCAACAGGAATATGGAACTCTCCCTTCACGATTTTATCATCGCTTCCGGCTTTCCATTGACTTACTCCGTTCATTTCATTTTCTTTCAAATCCATGATACGTTGTTTGTGACGCTTCAATTTGTACAATTGATCTTCCAAACTTTCCTTGTAACTATCCGGCATTGTTCCCTTTGCAATCCCGTCAGCAATTGCCTTTTCTGTAGCCTCAATATTGTGATCAATTTCTGCAATTTTAGCAGCAACACCTTCTTCTGTTACCATTCCCAAAGCATTGGAAGTTCCTATCAAGTTGAAATCACAAGCACCAAATACTTTGTTTTCTCCTGGATATCGAGCTGTCCAGTCAAACTGCTTAGAATACAACTCAATTTGCATGGCTTCAGATGATGCTGGGCCAGTCATGCTGTTCCAGGTAATCAATCCATAAACGATGATGAAGGCCATGGTAATACCTGGAACCAATGTCCAAATCATTTCAAGACGGTTGTCATGAGCAAAGAATTTTGCTTTGCGATTGGGGTTGAAACGATACTTGCTTGCAAAAGTGAATAACAAGTAGTTTACTATAAAGAATACTACAGTAATCAACCAAATATTCAAGCTCATTAATTTATCTACTGCAACACCGTGCTCAGAAGCTGAATCTGGAAGATAATCTCCATATTTTGCATACAAGTAGATTACTGAACCAAAAAACACAAACATCCAAACAAGCCATGCGTTTGCATTTAATCTGTTGTCCGCAGCAGAAATCTCCTCTTCACGAGAGTTTCTCAGCGTGCGAGACAAATCATACACTTTGGTCAATTGAGCAATTGCAATAATTGCCAACACCACCACTAAAAGAATGAATAAGTTCATCGTATTTTCTTTTTTCTATCTTACTATTTTATTAAATACTGTGATGAGTACTTTCATCAAGGAACGGATGCTTGATTGGAATCAAGTTCGCTTTCGTTAACGCTGTTGTAAACATGCGAACAAACAAGCCTAAGAATCCAATGAATAATCCCATTTCAAACCAGCCAGTAAATGTTTCATGTCCATGAGTTGTACCTGGAATTACTGCCAAGTAAAAATCAAAGAAGTGAGAAACAAAAATGATTACTCCAGCTCTAACCAAGAACTTGGTGTTGCGCTTTGCATCACGTGCAATTAAAGAGTAAAATGGAACTGCAAAATTCACAAAGAAAATGGTCCACATCATTCCCATGTAATGGTCATAACGCTCCTTGAAGTATGTTACTTCTTCTGGAATATCAGAATACCAAATCAACATATATTGACAAAACCACAAGTAACTCCACAACATTGAAATAGCAAACATCCATTTACCCAAGTCATGAATATGTGAGTCGTTGACATTGGGGAAATAACCTAATTTTTTCAACCATACAATGGATAAAGTCGCGAAGGTCATGGTAGAAACCCACATTCCTGAGAAAATATACCAACCGTACATGGTAGAGTACCAGTGCGTGTCAATACTCATCAAGACGTCCCAAGACATTGTAGATGAGAATACAGCAAAGAAAACCAAGAATACAGCTCCTTTGCGATATTGGAAGAAATGAAGTTCCGTTCCACCTACAGCATCTTCTTGAATTGACCACTCGCGGAATTTGCGTGAGAAATAAACAAAAGTCAAAGCATAAATAGCCATTCTTAACCAAAAGAACCAAGCAGACAAATAAGGTTTCTTTTCAGCAATTACTGCATCATAGTCGGCGTGGTTGATATCATGTACATTGGGATCCATCCAATGATACAAGTGATGAATATGGAATTGTCCTGCCAACAAAACCAAAAGTAAGATTCCAATTCCTACAGGAATATATTGGAACATTGCTTCGAATACACGCTTGATCATAGCAGACCAAGCAGCTTCTGTCGCATACTGCAATGCATAAAAGAACATTGCTCCCAAAGCAACTGCAAAGTAGAAAAATCCATTGATCAAGATATTGGCCCACCAGTACTGATGGTGCTCAGTATGGTCTACCATATAACCGCCAATCAAAGCGATTAGACCAATCCCCATGAAGATAGAGGACCACTTTTTTACTCCACTTGGAACTTCAAATTGTAATTTATCGTGTGTCATAATAATCGGAGATTAAGGTTTTGCGGTAGTTTCTTCAGCAGGAGCTTCAGTAGCAGCAGCCAAAACGACCATTCCATTTTTGTCAAACGTTGGAGCAGAAACACCTTTCTGTAGACATTTCACATACTCAATCACCTGCCAACGCTCAAGCTTCGTCAATTGAGAGGCGTGAGAACCCATCAAACCTTTACCGTAAGTAATGGAGTGATACATTTTCCCTTCAGACAAATCTTTCAATTTACCAGGATAATCAGGAGCTACAATCTTTCCGCTAGCAGAAATTGCTCCATCACCTTTACCTTCTTTACCATGACAGTGCGCACACATTTTTTGATATAATGCAGCACCTTTTTCTATGTTGGTCTGATTACTTAGAAGAGGTGACTTCACTTCTATTGCAGCACGTTCATAATCTTCCGGTGTGTTTTTTAACGTGTAAGGATAAATCATGAAACCAGCACCAGCTGTAGTCAACTTTTCAGCACGCTTCATTTCAGTTTCCATGAAGGGAACCGTTCCAGGAGCTGGTTTGCGAGATAATTTCATCGTTACACCTGCATCAGCCTTTTGAGATAAGGTCCAATCCATGTGTTTGTTGGAACCATAATCCACATAGGCTTCCAAAGCTGGAGAGCGATACATGTCTGGCATGTATTCATATCCCGCAGAATTTGGATCTACTCGACATGATGTAATGGCCAATACCAAGGACAATACACCAGTTATTTTTATCAATGGGCGATTCATAATCAATATTCCTTAATGCTTAATTCATACACATCTGTTCCTTTGATCAAATTCTCGATCTCTGCAGCAGACATACCACCATTTTGTTCAGTAACAATTTCCATAACGAATTTGTCATCTGTCGTGCGAGGATCGGGATTGCTTGCTGGCATTCCTGGCAATGTTCCATTGCGCAAGAAGTAAGTCAAAGCCATACCGTGGGCTCCACAAAATACAGAGAACTCAAACATTACAGGAACGAATGCAGGGGCATTCTCAATCCAAGAAAAACTTGGTTTACCACCGATATTCATTGGCCAATCGTGAATCATGAAATACCATGTTCCAAAAATTGCCAACAATGTTCCAGTAGTTGCATACATAAATGATGCAATGGCCAATCTTGTGCGCTTAACGCCAATGACTGGATCCAAACCATGAACAGGGAATGGGGAAAATACATCCTTTACACGAATTCCCTTAGATACCAATGCACGAGCCGCGTCCATTAACTTTTGGTCGTCGTCGTACATTACGTGAAATACTTTATTTGCCATGATTGCTATTTATGCCAATTAGTGTTTTTCTGCTTCTTTTTTATAACTCTCACCACTCATCTTCAAGATTGTCTTCAATTCATTCAAAGCCAATACAGGGAAGTAACGAGCAAACAACAAGAACAAGGTGAAGAAGATTCCAATTGTTCCTACAAACATTCCAACATCAATTCCTGAAGGATGGAACTCACCCCAAGCACCAGGAACGTAATCACGGTGGATAGACGTTACAATGATCACGAAACGCTCAAACCACATTCCGATATTTACCACAATGGATAAAACAAAAGTTGCAGCCAAGTTGGTACGAATCTTCTTGAACCAGAACAACTGAGGGCTGATTACGTTACAAGTCATCATCATCCAATATGACCAACTGTATGGACCAGAGAAACGGTTGATGAATGCATATGCTTCATACTCCACACCACTGTACCATGAAATGAACAACTCAGTCAAGTAAGCAACACCCACGATAGATCCTGTTACAATGATAACGATGTTCATGTACTCAACGTGTCTTACGTGGATATAAGCTTCCAAACGCATGGTTTTGCGCATGATCAACAATAAAGTCAATACCATTGCGAAACCTGAGAAGATCGCTCCCGATACGAAATATGGAGGGAAGATGGTGGTGTGCCATCCTGGTACGACAGAAGTAGCAAAGTCCATCGATACAATCGAGTGAACAGAGAATACAAGCGGCGTAGCGATACCCGCTAAAACCAAAGATACCTCTTCAAAACGGGTCCAGTTTTTAGCGCGACCTGACCATCCGAAACTTAAAATGCTATAGAAACGCTTCATTCCAGGTTTCACCATTCTATCGCGAATGGTTGCGAAATCGGGAATCAAACCGATGTACCAGAACACCAAAGAAACAGAGAAGTACGTAGAAATCGCAAATACGTCCCACATCAACGCTGAGTTGAAGTTTGGCCAAAGCGATCCAAATTGGTTGGGCAATGGCAAAGTCCAATAGGCTTGCCATACACGTCCCATGTGAAATACTGGGAATACCGCTGCCATCATTACCGCAAAGATTGTCATCGCTTCTGCAGAACGGTTAATCGCCATTCTCCAACGTTGACGAAACAACAACAACACCGCAGAGATCAAAGTACCAGCGTGACCGATACCAACCCACCAAACGAAATTGGTGATGTCCCAAGCCCAACCTACGGTCTTGTTCAGACCCCAGGCTCCGATACCCGTTGCTACCAAATAGGAAATACATCCTATTCCGTATAACGCGATAACGGCTGCTATTGATAATGCTATTTTCCACTGACGAGGTGCAGGACCTTCGATAGGACCAACGATATCATTGGTGATGTCATGATAGGTCTTGTGACCTAAAATCAGTGGTTGACGGATAGAAGCTTCTTTTAACATAGTATTGGTTTATGCTTCGGTTTCAATATTTCTAACTTTTGTCATGTAGTAGATGTTGGGTTGAATGCCAACTTCTTCCAACGCGTGGTAGGAACGGTTGTTCTTAGAACGTCCTGTGTTCTCACTGTTGGTATCATTCAAGTCACCAAACACGATAGCGTGTGTAGGACAAGCTTCTGCACAAGCTGTTACAATTGCTCCATCTGCTACAACTTCTCCGCGTTTTTTCGCATCAATTTTACCAGCTTGGATACGTTGTTGACACATGCTACATTTTTCCATTACACCACGTGTACGAACTGTAACATCTGGATTCAATACCATACGCATTGTCTCGTCTTGCGAAGGATTGAACTTCGAGAAACGATCATTTGTAACGTAATTGAACCAGTTGAAACGACGCACTTTGTAAGGACAGTTATTTGCGCAATAACGTGTTCCAATGCAACGGTTGTAAGCCATGTTGTTCAAACCTTCATTGCTATGTGTTGTTGCAGCCACTGGACAAACCGTCTCACAAGGAGCGTGGTTACAGTGCTGACACATCATAGGCATGTGAACAGTTTGCGGATTCTCGGTTGGGATTTCCATGTCGCCATAGGCAGCAATTGTTCCCAAACCTTTGTTTTCTTTTGTTTCTTCCAATGTTGTAAAATCCGAAGAGAAGTAACGATCGATACGCATCCAATGCATATCGCGGTGACGCTTCACTTCTGTTTTACCTACAACTGGAACGTTGTTTTCTGTATGACATGCTGTGATACAAGCACCACAACCGATACAACTTGACAAATCGATGGTCATTCCCCAACGATGTCCAACGTTTTCTACTGGATGATCAGCCCACAAGTCCATTTCACGAACGGGTACTCTGTCATGAGCATTGATCGAACCATCGCCATTTACATCAGCATGAACTGGTATAGTCGGAGCTATGTTCCAAGTAGCCTTTCCTTTTTCAGCAGACTTCTCTTTCAAATAAGCCGCCAAAGTGGTTTCTTTTACAACTGACTCACGTCCCATCACCGTGCTGTGCAACTGAGTTGAAGCCATTGGATAGGTTTCGTTCATTGACTCAATTGTCACATCATAAGCAGCAAAAATACCTTTGTTCACCAAAGTGAAGGCATTTTTACCGATTGGTGTGCGCTTATCATTTTCCATCAAATACTCTCCATCTCCATCAACTTGATAGGCGGCTTTCCCGATAGCTTCATTGTTATTTCCACGACCATATCCCAACGCAATACTTACAGTACCACGCTTCTGACCTGGAGTTGCCACTGCTGGAAGGATAATCTCCATTCCATTGGCTTTCACTTTCACCAAGTTAGAATCCTCTTGCTCACCGATGAACAAGTTAAACCCTTGTTCTTTCATGTCTGCAGGCGCCATAGCAACATAGTTGTCCCAGGTTACTTTGGTAATTGGATCTGGCGTTTCTTGCAATACTGGATTATTGGCATGGTTACCCAATCCCATGTTAACAGGTGTGTACAAAGACATTTCCCATGCACCACCTTTTACGGCTTGAATTGCTGACATCGCAGCACTCACATCCATTGTAGATGGAGCAACAGCAGCAACAGCAGCAGCGGCAACAACTGTATGAACTGGAGCATCCGCTTGAGGTGCCTCAACTGCAGTAGCATTGGAAACAAAAGTTCCGTTGTGCACTGCATTGTACCAATTGTTGTCTGAATCCATCATTGCAGGCGTGTAAGCCGCATTGAAAGTCAAACGCAAATAATCATAATAACTCATTGCGTTACCCGACCAAGACAAATAGTTTTGTCCAGCTGGGCGCGTATTGTACATCGGGTTAATGGTAGGTTGAACCAAATCAATTCTACCCGCAACTGCACTCAAATCATCCCAAGATTCCAATTGGTGATGGTCTGGCGCTTGGTATGTACATTTTGAAGCTGTTTCATCTGCGAATAAGGCAGTAGAAACAGATGTTTTAACTTTTGACAAAGCTCCTTCGAAATTCAAATGAGCCAAGTTGTAGCAAGGATTGCATCCGTGAACAATCAACACATCAACAATTCCTGAATTCATTTCAGCAACCAATCCAGCAACTTCTGCATCGTTTCCTGCAAACAAATTCAAATGCTCATTCATATTGATTGTAGCGCCGTAGTTGCTCAACATCTTGTTGATCGCTACAACCACACGCTGAACGTTTGCATCATTGCTACCAGCAACTACCAAAGAAGCACCAGCTGATGCCTTTAGTTCTTTTGCCAATTTTGACATAACGGCAGCATCAACACCTTCTACAGCTGTTGTCTTTCCGTTCAACGCATCATACAATGCAGCGATAACCTTTCCTTCTTGAGATGGTTTAACGGGAACGCGCACATCCGCATTTGATCCAGTCAAAGACATGTTGGATTCAAATTGATAGTGCTTGCTCATGCTACCCGCTTCAGGTCTTCTACCCGCGGCGTAATCGGTAGCAAAAATGTTCGATGTTAACCAAGAACCTAAGAAATCAGCACCTACACTGACAATTACCTTGGCTTTGTCAAAATGGTATTGTGGAACAACTGCTTTTCCAAAAGCTTCATTGTGCGCTGTAGTCAATCCGTTGTAAGAAACAACATCATATTGAACATGCTTCACTTTTCCTGCATTTGCGTTTGAAAAAGCTGCAATTGCATTTTTAGTAGTCGTACTGATGATGGTATTGGAAATGATACGAACGTTTTTAGCCGCGCCAATCACCGCCATCATTTCTTTGTCCAAAGACTCCCAAGAGATTTCCGTACCATTTTTACGAGCGCCTTTCAGACGTTCCTCGTCATAAATTTCAAGAACAGAACCATTGACACGCGCATTCACAGCACCATGTCCTAATCCATGAGATTTGTTACCCTTGATGAAAATAGGACGACCTTCACGGGTCTTTACCAATAAATTGGCGTAGTCTACTCCATCATAATAAGTGGTTGCATAGTAATTGGCAACACCAGGGGTGATATCCTCTGGCTTGACAACATAAGGAATGCTCTTCACTACAGGTGTTTCACAAGCTGCTAAAGTTGCAGCTGCAACGCTGAATCCCATGAACTTTAAAAAGTCACGACGCCCCGTGTTGGCTTTTGATAAATTCTCATCCGCAAATGCACTCAATCCATTTGTGCTGGGTGCAAATTCTTGAGACACCGCTTCTTGAAAGGATTCACGATTGTTGAATTCTTCCAAACTGGTCCAATATTTTTTATTATTGTTACTCATGCTCGTAATTCCTTTAGATTAATAGTGACATTTACCACATTCCCAACCGCCCATTTCTTTAACGGTTACTTCACCATCTTCCATGATATCTTTCAATGTGCGCTTTCCAACTGCTGAAGACTCAAAACGCTTGTGCATTTCAACATAATAATCAGAGCTAGCCAAATCAATTTGCGCTTTGTTGTGACACTCAATACACCATCCCATTGTCAATGTTGGCTTGCTCAATTTGATCAAACCAGTCACATCTTCTTGCGCGTTGATTTCCTCGATTGGTGCCAAGCGACCTACAGAATAAGTTTGAACTGGACCGTGACACTGCTTACAATCCAACTTGGCACCTGTTACGTGCAAGCTATGGTTGAAGTTTACGTGGTCAGGCAAATTGTGAACCTTGTTCCATTGTATAGGTTGTTGCTGATAGTTCTCTTTGTATTGACCAGTAGCTGGATCAAACCCTATTGCTGCATAAATTTTAGCAATTTCCTTTTCTCCAGAAATGGTACCTTTTTTAATCCCTTTGTGACAGTTCATACAAACGTTTACAGAAGGAATACCAGCATGCTTAGACTTAGCCGCTGAAGAGTGACAATATTGACAGTCAATTTCATTTTGACATGCGTGAATGTTGTGAGAGAACCAAATAGGTTGGTCAGGCATATAACCTTGGTTAACACCAATGCGATTCAATTTTCCGTATCCGATAACAACCAAGTACATTACCAAGATAACACCTGCTACACCCACATAACCGCGATGTTTCCACATCCATGCTTTTGCAGATTGCCAGTATGTTTTGTCTTCTACTGGAGCCAAACCATCACGTTCGTGAACCGCTTGCTTCAACGATTTTGCAATGTTCGCTGCAGAAGCACCAATAATTGCCAAAATCACACCAACGATGATCATCCAAATCAAAGAGCTAGAATCGTTTTCGTCAGAAAACTCCTCGATGATTTTGTCTTCGATTTTTGGACATTTTTCGTTCAATGCATTCGCAGCAGCTGCATCTCCTGCTCCGCCTTGACTTCCACCTGATTTGACATAAGCCATGATGTCTTTGATTTCAGCCTCGTTAACTGCTTGTGCAGCCATCCAGCCAAATTGAGACACATACTTATCCACCAACCCTTTCACGTAAGGATCGCCTGTCGCAGCAGCCGCTTGAGGCCCTTGGATCCACTTGACCAAAAGAGCATCCTTGCCAGCCCAACGCTGGTCAATGCCTTTTAAGCCAGGTGCCGCCAATACCTCTTCGGTAATTTTGTGACAAGAAGCACAGTTTGCTTTAAATAGTTTTTCACCACTGGCGGCATCGCCACCTTCGTGAATAGAGGCGCTAGCTTGCTGAGCGCTCATACTTACCAACAGGACAGCGCCTGCCAATAATCTAAAAATTCTTTTCGAAAAGCCCGTCATTGCTCGGTTTTTACAATTTTTCCAATTTGGAATCAAGGGCAAAAATAACCACAGAAGATTATCACAGAACTGTCATGAAGCTGGAATTGCTAATTTAAAATGATTCTAAATAAAAAATGTTAAACACTCTGAACACATTCCATTGATTTCGTGCGTATTGGCAAATTTCAAGGGTCATTTCAACCATGCTAGGTGAAAAAAACATACTTTTGTCAGTATGTTAAAAATTGGATTCTTGACTTGTTTCACTTTTTTGGCTTTTCAAGGGTTTGGACAAACTCCTCCCTCTGAAAAAGTTGAACCTACTTATCCCAATCCTTCAAAAGGTGGCGTGCGTTGGGTGGTTTCTGAAAAAGTGCAGCAAATCGACTACAAAAACAGAAAACTTACCACGCAATCGGGCTATCGTATCCAAATTTTCATCGGCCCTTTGGACGAAGCGAAAAAATTCAGACAAGACTTCATCGCGGCACACCCGGGAAGTCTGGTTTATCTGTCTCAAAATATTCCCGATCATGTTTTAAGATTAGGCAATTATTTGTCAAAATCTGAAGCGCGAGAAGCATTGAAAGAAGTGCGTAGAGAAATCCCTTCTGCATTTATCGTAGACGATATGGTAGAGCCTCCACGCATTGATTTAAAGGATTGACGAGAGTCATTATTGACAACACACCATCCCATTACATTTGAAAAAAAATTGTTATGCCTATTTATCATCAACTCGGTAGCATTCCGCACAAAAGACACACGGTTTTTGAAAAACCCAACGGCGGTATTTACTACGAACAACTTTTTGGTACGGAAGGATTCAGTGGAACCGCCTCTTTGCTCTATCATGTGCATCGACCTACCATGATATCCTCAATAGGAACTCCCCAAGACGTTTCACCGAAGGCTGCCATTGAGAAGAATATTTCTCCGTATATGCTCAAGGGTTTTCATTCCGCACCCAAGGCAGATTTTTTAGAGAGTAGAAATGTTGTTCTTTTCAACAATGATCTTCATATCAGTGTTGCCGCACCTCAAAACAGTATGAGCGAATATTTCTACAAAAATGCGGATGCGGATGAGGTAATTTTTGTACACCAAGGAACTGGCACCTTGAGAACCATGTTGGGAAATATCCGATTTGGTTACGGCGATTACTTGGTCATTCCACGTGGTATGATATACCAAATTTCATTTGAAACTTCCGATAACCGATTGCTCATTATTGATAGTTTTTCTCCCGTAGTTACGCCCCATAGATACCGCAATGAGTTCGGGCAACTATTGGAACACTCTCCCTATTGTGAGCGCGACTTTAGACGTCCTACAGAGTTGGAAACCCATGATGAATTGGGTTCATTTACGATCAAGATAAAAAAGCAAGGTGTATTGCATGATGTTGTTTATGCCAGCCATCCTTTTGATGTGATTGGTTGGGACGGCTACAATTATCCGTATGCCTTTTCTATTCATGATTTTGAACCCATCACCGGTCGTGTGCATCAACCACCACCCGTTCATCAAACATTTGAGGCGCATAATTTTGTCATCTGCTCTTTCTGCCCTCGTTTGTACGATTACCATCCGAAATCTATCCCTGCCCCATACAACCACAGCAATATCGATTCTGATGAAGTGCTGTATTACGTTGACGGGGATTTCATGAGCAGAAATCATGTTGAGAAAGGCTTTATATCATTGCATCCCGGTGGTATACCACATGGGCCGCATCCAGGAGCATATGAGAGAAGCATTGGTCAAAAAGAAACACTTGAATTGGCTGTCATGATAGACACCTTCAAGCCCTTGAAGTTGACGCAAAGCGCTGTGGATATGCAATTAGAAAACTATGTTCAATCTTGGTTAGAAAAATAATATTATGAGTACAGACAACACCTCTCAAAAACTAGAGAAAGTTTTTGCCGATGCGCAAGATTTTCTTCCGATAAACGGCACCGACTATGTCGAATTGTACGTCGGGAATGCTAAGCAAGCCGCGCATTATTACATGAGTGCATGGGGATTTAAGCCCTTGGCATATGCAGGTTTGGAAACTGGTCTTAAAGACAAAGTTTCTTATGTTTTAGAACAAGATAAAATCCGTTTGGTTCTTACCTCACCGTTGGTTCAAGATGGTCCTATTAATGCCCATATCAATGCACACGGCGACGGTGTAAAGGTTGTTGCCCTTTGGGTAGATGACGCAACCTACAGCTGGGAACAAACTACACAACGAGGAGCTAAAAGCAACATTGCGCCAGTAGTAATGAAAGACAACGATGGTGAAGTGATTATTTCTGCCATTCATACCTACGGCGAAACATTGCATTATTTCATAGAAAGGAAAAATTACAGTGGTGTTTTCTTACCTGGATTCCAGCCATGGAAGCCGGATTTTGAAACTACAGGAGCTGGCCTTTTGTTCATCGATCATATGGTAGGCAATGTGGGATGGAATGAGATGGATACTTGGGTCAATTTTTATGCGAAAGTAATGGGCTTTACCCAACTGGTTAGCTTTGATGACAAGGACATTAGCACGGAATACACTGCCCTAATGAGCAAGGTTATGGCCAATGGTAATGGACGTATCAAATTCCCTATCAACGAACCTGCTGAAGGTCGCAAGAAGAGTCAGATCGAAGAGTACATTGATTTTTACAATGGTGCAGGTGTGCAGCACATTGCGGTTGCAACAGACAATATCATTGAAACAGTTAAGCGATTAAAAGCCGGTGGTGTAGAGTTTTTGCATGTCCCCTCTTCCTACTACGATGATGTCCTAGACAGAGTAGGTCATATTGATGAAGATCTTGCTCCACTAAAAGAATTGGGTATATTGATTGACCGGGACGACGAAGGTTACTTGTTGCAATTATTCACCAAACCTGTTTTGGATCGTCCTACCATGTTCTTTGAAATCATTCAAAGAAAAGGAGCCAAGAGTTTCGGAAAGGGTAATTTTAAAGCGCTATTTGAATCGATTGAGCGTGAGCAAGAGAGACGCGGTACGTTGTAATCTATTGCCACATAGAAACAAAAAAGCCCGCAAATGCGGGCTTTTTTAATGATTTTGATTGACTTATGCAGACAACCCCATATTGCGAAGGTGCGCATAGTGTGAGGCAATTGCTCCAATGAATGTTTTGTATTCATGGTATTGTACGCCAAACTCTTTACAAGTATCCTTGACAATCAAGCTGATTTTTGGATAATGAACGTGAGAAATTCTTGGGAACAAATGGTGCTCAATTTGGTGATTCAGACCTCCTGTAAAGAAAAGTACAATTTTGCTTTTTGTTGCAAAATTGGCTGTGCCTTTTAGTTGGGTTACAGCCCATTCATCCTCCGTTTCCTTATCTTTTGAATCCATGAATGATGTTTGTTCCACCACATGAGCTACTTGAAACACCAATGACAGTAATATGCCGCATGAAATGGCTGTGATAAAAAAGCCAACCAATGCTTTTCCCAATCCAACCACTGCAATTGGAATTATCAAAGAAATAATCAAGAAACCAACTTTTCCAATCCAAAAGGAAAAGTGAGCGCTTAGTTTCATTTTTCTAAACTTAACTCCAGCAACATGTTGACCAAAATACTTTTCAAAGTCAGCCCACCAGATCCAGTTCAAATAAGTCAAGCCGTATAAGAACGTGACATAGATGTGCTGAAAGCGGTGCATCTTTTTCTTTTCTTGGTATGGGTTTGTTCTGATGTATGGTTCAATATCAATATCATCATCCAAACCTTCAACGTTGGTAAAACTGTGGTGAACCAAATTGTGTTTGATTTTCCATAGATTGACATCACCCCCCATGAAGTTTAGACTGAAACCCATGACATTGTTGATCCAAGGATATTTTGAGAAAGCACCATGAGCGCCATCATGCATCACATTGAAACCAATACCTGCGAGAAGCATTCCCATTATTACACAAAGTAAAACACTCCACCAACCTGCAGGAACGACCCAAATCATCAACCAATAGTTCACCATAGCAGCTACTATGTAGAACACTGCTTTGATCCATAATTTGGAACCGCCGGACATGTCTATTTTGTTTTTTTCAAAATAGTCATATACTCTATTTTGCAAGGTGTCAAAAAATGGATGTTGTACTTTATTGTAATTAAAATAACTCATTTCTTTTAGTTCTTTTTCTTCGCTACTCCGCTAAAAAATTTCTTTTTTACCCCTCCTGCGCTTGGTGCAGAAGACTTACCACTTTTTCCTTTGAATCCAGATCCTCCAGAAGAGTCTCTATCAAATTTTCTCTCGCTACTTCCGCCGCGACTTCCTTCACTTCTGTCTGATCTTGGAGCGCCACCGCGTCTGTTTCCGCCACTAAAACCGCCTGATCTTCCACCGCGACCTTTGTAACCTCTACTTGGGCCACCACTTCTGCTTCCACCACGTGTTGGTTTCTCCAAAAGCTCACCCAATTGATTGTCTAAAAGTACGAAAGGATGGTCAGTTGTTTTAGTAATTTCTAAATTTAAATGCTTTTCAATTTCGTGCAAGATATCACGATCATCCTCACAACAAAATGATATTGCTTTGCCTGATGCACCCGCTCTACCGGTACGTCCGATACGGTGGACGTAGGTTTCAGCGTTTTCTGGCATATCCACATTGATAACGAAAGGAAGCTGATCTACGTCAATTCCGCGAGATGCCACATCCGTTGCTACCAAAATTCTTGCTTTGTTCTTTTTAAAATCGCCCAATGCACGGGTACGAGCACCTTGGCTCTTGTCACCGTGAATGGCTACCGCACGATATCCTTGTTCTTGCAAGTCTTCTTCCACACGATCCGCGCCACGCTTGGTTTTGGTGAAAATCAATACTTGACCCTCTGGGTTATTTTCTAACCAGTGGTTCAACATGGCACGTTTGCGATCACGACGTACGATGTACATCTCTTGCTCGATACGATCTACTTTTTGCTCAGCAGGTGCGATATCCAATTGCTTGGGATCTTTTAAAATTCCCATTGCCAATTTGCGCACATCTGGTGGCATTGTCGCTGAGAAAAATAATGTCTGCTTGTCTTCTGCACAAAGTGATTCGATCATTTTGATGTCATGGATGAATCCCATGTCCAACATACGATCTGCCTCATCCAAAACCAAAGTTTCCACTTTGCCTAGGAATACGTGACCTTGATTGTGTAAGTCCAAAAGACGGCCTGGTGTTGCAATCAATACATCAACTCCACGGCGCAAATTTCTGATTTGCTCGTAAGAAGACACACCACCATAAATAACAGTGTGACGAACACGCATGTACTTCGAATAGTCACGCAATGAATTTGCAATCTGCATGGCCAATTCACGCGTTGGAGCCAAAACCAAAGCTTTGATTCCTTTGTCATTTCTATCTACCAAACGTTGTAAAATAGGTAGTGTAAAAGCAGCTGTTTTACCTGTTCCTGTTTGAGCACAGCCCAAAACATCATGGCCCTGAATGGCCCATTCGATTGTTCCTTCTTGTACTGGGGTGGGATTTTCATATCCCGCATCTTTCAATGCCTTTAGGATGGAACTATCCAGTCCTAATTCTTCAAATGATTTCATAATAAATTTTTGTTTTTGTCCGAGTTATAACAACTTCTCTCTGATTCTATCCAGTATCATTTACTCGGAAAACAAAAAAAAGAAATCGTAGCCGTACAATTAATTCTTGGCAAAGATAGGGCTTATTAACAGTTTATCCACAAAAAAATCGGCACGAGGCCGATTCACTTGGATTTAAATCTCTGATTAACAGAATTCTGCGTAGACCATTTTTAGATGCTCCGCAATCATATCTGCAGTGCGTCCTTCGATGTGATGACGCTCGACCATGTGCATCAATTTGCCGTCTTTGAACAAAGCGATGCAAGGAGAAGAAGGAGGATAAGGCAACATGTATTGTCTTGCTCTCACGACCGCGTCTCTGTCGACACCTGCAAATGAAGAAACCAATGTCATGGGCTTCTTCTCTGCGTTTTCCAATGACTTGCGCACACCAGGTCGCATGCTGCCTGCGGCACAACCGCAAACAGAATTTAAAACCATCAAAACGGTTCCGGGTGTATTGACTGCGGCATCAACTTCTTCAACGGTAGGTGTTTGTTTGAAACCCACTTGATCCAATTCAGCACGCATCGGTGCAACTAATTCTGGAGGATACATATTTTTAATTTTACTGTAAAGTTCGGTAATCTATTGTTCAACAAGTGCGGCTTTGGTCACGATTGGTTCATGACTTTGGGTACGCGGAAATAATACATGTCTTTTTGCGGTGCATTTTTCAATGCCTCTGCTTGTGTAATTTCCTGTTTCACTTCATCATTTCTGAGCACGTTGTTGACTGTTTCATTAACAAAGATCAAAGGCTCTACACCTTCTACGTCAATGACCTTCAATTGATCGATGAAGTCCAACATGTTGGACAAATCCTTGACCATCTCTGTTTTGGCCTCTTCGGAGAACTCTAACTTGGCCAGATCTGCCAATCTTTCAACTGTTTCGTTATCAATCTTCATTTTCAATGGCTTGATGAATGGTTTTCCACACTTGCTCGCGCAAACTTACAACATCATGATCACTCATTCCGGATGTAAATATAGGAGGGTGAATGGTTACACGGATAATTTGTGGAAGCGAAAACTCCCAAAACTTACTGGGATCGAGCATCACCTTGTAATTGGCGTGCCACGTAATGGGGACAATGGGTACTTGATTTTCTACGGCCAACTTGAAAGCGCCATTTTTAAAGTGTTTCATTTTGGGTGCGTCGTCGGGAATGGTACCTTCTGGGTACATGGCGATGCACTCACCTCTTTTTAAGGCTTTGCTTGCCGCTTGCAAAGATTGATGCGCCTCTCTTGGATTGCCTCTGTGAACGGGAATGTCTTGTTTTTTAAAGAACAAAGAGAAAAAAGGCCATTTGAGTAATTCTGCCTTTCCGATAAACAAAAAATAATCCGGAATAACCGCGTACATAAAAACTGTATCGAGATAACTCATGTGATTGCTCACGGCGATATACGGTGCTTGCGGAAAATTACTTTTGCCCTTTGATACAACAGGGCAAATGAGCACAAATCGCAACCACCACGACCAAAATCGCTTGAGCATCATTGCCCCTTTCAATGTGGTGGGGTTGGAAAGTAAAATCCAGAAAAACGGAAACAGGATGATCAGGCTCAACCAAAACATTGCTCCAATCCACAGTTTGTACACAAAATATATCGGAGCCAATGCTTTTTTCATCTTATCCTTTGACCGCAATGGACAACTCGTCCAATTGCTTTTGATCAATAGTAGAAGGAGCGTCAATCATGACATCTCTACCACTGTTATTCTTGGGGAATGCAATGAAATCACGAATGCTATCCGAACCACCAAACAAAGAACAAAGACGATCAAAACCAAATGCAATTCCACCATGCGGAGGTGCTCCGTATTCAAACGCATTCAACAAAAATCCGAACTGCGCTTGTGCTTCTTCTGGTGTGAATCCCAACAAATCAAACATGCGCGCTTGGACGTTTCTATCATGAATACGAATCGAGCCACCACCTACTTCGACACCATTGATAACGAAATCGTATGCATTTGCGTTGACATCCCCCGGATTGGTTTCCAATAAGCCCATGTGCTCGGGTTTGGGTGATGTAAATGGATGGTGCATGGCGAACCAACGTTGCGCTTCTTCATTCCATTCCACCAATGGGAAGTCTACTACCCACAATGGTTTGAAAACATTGGGGTTTCTCAATCCCAATTGATTTCCCATGTGCAAACGCAATTCGCCAAGTTGTTTTCTAGTACTATTTGTATCGCCGGAAAGAATCAAGATCAAATCACCTTCTTCTGCACCCATTTGAGCAGCGATTTCCTTCCATTGGTCTTGGTTGTAAAATTTATCTACGGAAGATTTGAAAGCCCCTTCTGGTTGACACAAGCAATACACCAATCCTTTGGCGCCGATTTGCGGACGTTTCACCCATTCGGTTAGCTCATCCAATTGTTTGCGGGTGTAATTTCCAGCACCTTTGGCCACAATTCCCAAAACACTTTGCGCAGCATCAAAAACTTGAAAGCCTTTGTTTTGCATCAACGAAGAAAGGTCGTTGAATTTCATATCGAAACGCACATCCGGTTTATCAGAGCCATAATATTTCATGGCATCAGCGTAGGTCATGTGCGGCACATTTTCTAGTTCAATTCCCTTGACATCGCGGAACAAGGTTTTGACCAACCCTTCGAACATGTTTAAAATGTCTTGTTGCTCTACAAACGCCATCTCACAATCGATTTGTGTGAATTCAGGTTGGCGATCTGCGCGCAAATCTTCGTCACGGAAGCAACGCACGATTTGATAATAGCGATCATAACCACTCACCATCAAAAGCTGTTTGAAAGTTTGCGGAGATTGGGGCAATGCATAAAACTGACCAGGATTCATGCGGCTCGGCACCACAAAATCACGTGCACCTTCCGGTGTTGATTTGATGAGATAGGGCGTTTCTATTTCCAAGAATCCTTGTTGATCCAGAAAATTTCTAGCCACGATACCCATGCGGTGGCGGAGCATCAAGTTGTTTTTCAAAGGATTTCTACGAAGGTCCAAGAATCTCCATTGCATGCGCAAATCATCCCCTCCATCACTATCATCTTCAATGGTGAAAGGAGGTGTTTTAGAGGCGTTCAACAATTCAAAAGAAGTCACTTGAATCTCGATATCACCTGTCGGCATCTGTCCATTCTTGCTGTGGCGCTCGATTACTGTGCCGGTGGCCTTCACAACAAATTCGCGACCCCACTTGCGGGCTTCTAAACAAAGCGCCTCGTGTGTTTCCATGTTGAACGCCAACTGCGTAATGCCATAACGATCTCGAAGGTCGACGAAAGTCATTCCTCCCAAATCACGGCTGCGCTGCACCCAGCCGCTCAATGTTACCGTTTGTCCAATGTGTTCAGCGCGAAGCTCTCCGCAAGTGTGTGTACGATGCATAAAATAAATTTGAGCAACAAAGATAAGGAAAGGTGAATCAGTAAATCGGTGGATCGGAAATCTCCCCTCCTGCTCGAACGAAGTGAGAGAAAGGAGGGGTGTCCCGACGAGCGGCAGCGCTGTCGGGACGGGGTGGTCATTTCAGAGCGAGAAACAGAAAGAGAATGAGAATGAAGGCTAGGTGGGTATTTTTTTGGGGGATATGAAACCCATCACCCAAAACCCAATAGCCATTACCGTCTACTGAACCACCAATCTCAATCTCTCCTCACCCACCATCACCACATACACCCCACTGGCCAAGTTACCGAACTCGATTTCTACTGCGTTGCCGTTTAGGACAACTTGCGTTTTGTAGACAATCTTACCCGTGATGTCGGTCATCGTGATGTTCTTCACTTCCTCGTCGGAGGTGTTGCTGGCGGTTAGGGTGAAACGTCCGTTGTTGGTTGGGTTGGGGTACAGGGTAAAACGTACCTCTAGTTCGGGCGAATAATTATTCGCCCATTGCTCTGTACCGCTCGCCCATTGCTCTGTACCGCTATTCGCCCATTGCACTGCCCCAGCAGAACCGGGGTGGTCTAGCACCATCCCCGAAGAACCGGTCTTCAAACACTGCACACTACCCCAGCTGCCCACTTCACCATTGGCGTGAACGGGACGAACGCGGACATTGTAGGTCTTGCTCAAGCCCATGCCGGGAACGTTGTTCAAGAAAAGGACTGAGCTATTCAAACCACCCAAGACGGTCACTGCCGGTTGTACTGTAGGCAATTGTTGGGTGAATTCCCACTCATAGCGAAGGGCACCACAAATCGTGCGGTCGATAGAGACCGACGATGAAGTTGTTTTAATGTTGGGACAACGATCCAACGAGCGCAGTGCAATGGTCGTTTCTGGACTCATTGTTACTGTACAGGTACTGGTTCCATTGGCGGTGATACTGGTGTAGTTGCCCGCTGCATCTGGGATGCTGTAAACAACAGGGACATTCAACGTGTATGTTCGCGCTGTGCTGGACATGTTCACCGGGAAAATGCTTCCGATGCGGGAGACAACCGACAACGCTGATCCTGTCGCATAGCTCCAAGGAGTAATGTTCATGTTCTGGTTGTTCTGGGTTGCGCTCAAGATATTGAAAATATAGTTCGATGCATTCCCTTTGTATTGCGCTTTGAAGCTCGAACATACATTCGGATAAATGCCGGTGTAGTTGCTGTAGTAATGGTCGCAGGTCGACTCTACAAAATGGTTGAAGCATATCTTGGCGCTAGTATTCATTGCACCACTGATATTGTGGACAGCGACGTAGTAGGTTTGACCCGGAATCAATTCGTCTGAAATCAATACTTGGTTTCCTGTTCCTTGGGTGGTTGTGGTATACACCTCATGTTCGGTTTGGATCAATTGGAAGCAACCGTTGTTGACTTGGTACAAGCGAATTTCGTTATCCCCAAACGCTGCAGACAAGCCAGCGCGGAGCGT
>CANFLZ010000004.1 GCA_947448135.1 Flavobacteriales bacterium | reverse complement strand
ATCGTCAGAATTTTCAGTGTAACCTTCTGGCAAGGTGCATGACTCGATTGTGTTGTTCAAATCACCAAAGCCATCTCCATCCAAATCTGCATAATAAGTTGTTGTGACATACTCATCAATCTCTCCATCACAATCGTCATCAATCAAATTACATACTTCAACTGCTGAGGTATTGATCGCAGCATTCGTATCATCACAATCTGTGTTGTCCATGACGTAACCTTCACCTGGGTCTGTGCAATAGTATGAACCAGCAACAGAACCAAATCCATCACCATCATTGTCCGAATAATACAACAATGAAGCGTAAGTACAACTTGCATTTTCATCTGTAGCATTCACGTCATAATTACAAGCCGTTGGATCGGTACAACCAGGCACTTCGATTTCATTACAAACGCCATCGCCATCTGTATCATTCTTGCAACTTCCGTTACAATTCAAATAGGTTTGAGCTGGGTATGTACATGAATTATTGTTGTCCGTTGCTGCTGCATTGTAGTTACAAGCCGTTGGATCCTGACAACCGGGAATCTCATTCTCATTACAAATTCCATCTCCATCTGTATCGTTTTTACAACTTCCATTGCAATTCAAATAAGACTGCGCAGGATAGGTACATGAACCATTATTATCAGTAGCCAAAGCATTGTAATTACAAGCCGTTGGATCGGTACAACCAGGCACTTCGATTTCATTACAAACGCCATCGCCATCTGTATCATTCTTGCAACTTCCGTTACAATTCAAATAGGTTTGAGCTGGGTATGTACATGAATTATTGTTGTCAGTTGCAGCTGCATTGTAATTACAAGCCGTGGGATCTTGACAACCCGGAATCTCATTGGCATCACAAATTCCATCTCCATCAATATCCGAGGAACATGAAATATGAATGGTATAAGTACCAGGAGTTGCATCTTCCGCTCCATCATCATCAATGGCAGCTAACAAGAAAGTATCATCACCTTCTGAAAGACCACTAGGATCATAGTTCAAACTATTGGCTTCATCAACAGATAAAGCTTGATTAACAGCCACATTAAACAAACTCAAACCTACCAATTTGTACAATGTGCCTTTTGTTGGCAAAGAAAGGATTCGGTAAGCGACTACTGAACCATCCGAATCAGCTCCACTTGGATTGTCCAAGTCCATTGCACCATTACTCGCCAAAATAACACCCGAATGGGCGGTATTATTGGTAGTTGGAGGAACGTTTACACCAGAAATATTTCCAATGACCAAATTGTAATCTTCCATTTCTCCATCAGCCGCAAATCCCAAAGCACGTTCATCCCAATTGGCAGTTCCAGCAACATCTGTTAATGCTTGAGAGGTAAATCGAATACGCACATAACGGCGTCCATCCGTCAAACCAGATAGACCCGTAAATGTTGCCGTTTTGGTTTGAACAGAGGCATTGGTAGCTACAGTTGTTGTATAAATCTCCGTTGATTCAAATCTGCGGTTGTTGTTCCAATCCACCCAAACGTATAGATATGCATTGGCACCGGTACTATTTTTTAAAGTTAAGTTGAAAGAATAACTCGTCGCTGTATTGGCAATAGAAGGAAATGTTGAAACAGCATTTTCCTCAATACCATCCCCATTGGATCCATTGTTATCTGTTGCAACTACAACACTCTTAGGAGTATCATCATTAGCGATGGGGCCGGATGATCCCAAGTAAATAGAATTGGGCGATGCTACATAAAAGTGAAATGCTAAATTGCTGCCACCGCCATTTTCATAAGCAAAAGGTGCGTCTCCATAATCCCATCCCGTTGATCCACAAATATTGATGGTCGGCGTAGCAGAACAGTTGAATGTTGTTTCATTAACGTCAGTTGCCGTTCCATCGCCCATACTTCCAGTCTTTCTGTGACCGACATAACAGAATTTAGAGCTATTCTCTTTAACATAAACAGTAGTATGTCCTCCAATCTCAACAAATTTGGCAATATCGGTTCCAGAAGTAAATCCATTGGGTAGAAATGGGTCATATGTGGTTCCTGATCCACTGAGCATATTACCTTGACTTTCTCCCCACAAATACAAATCACCAGCATTGGTAATGGCTCCTGCGCATGGATATGCAGCATCATGCTCTTGAGCTGAAATATATTTTACATCCGTAAAGTTTACTGATGCCGTCTTTTTGACGTTTACCCACGATAAACGCTCAGTAGTTGTGAAATCACCCAATTGCTTCTTATCGTTGGCACCCAGAGAATATAGGTAGCCATTGGTCATCAATATAAAATACGAGTTATTTCGAGCATTTGAACTTCCTCCTGTTACTCCTATCATTTTGGGCGTTCCCGAAGGCAATGTCATTGCTGTAGCATAATTGTATCCCGCAGAAGCGGCACCTGCTCCTAAATAGGTTGATGGTCCCCAAGTATATGCAGTGTAGCTCGTTCCATTATAACACAAAGCCATCATTGCTCCTTTCGTAGAGCTTGAGTTTTGTCCTCTGATAGCAACGATGTTGGCCAAAGGTGTGCTTGAATTGGTTTTTATACGGTGCCAAACATTATCCACTGAAGCCGTTGCATCACCACTCATATTGGCGTGAATCGCTCCGCTGTTTAATAAAATATAACCCGCCCCTGAATTGGTAACGATGGCCAAAAAGCCATTTCCTGAAAATAGCTGTACTACATCCGTAGGAAGAACGCCAGTTGGCAAACCACTTGAATTACCTCCAACTGTAATTGCAGAAACTGAAGTTCCAGGGGTAAATGATGAATTCACTATTACACTTTCGGTTCCCCAGAAATACAAGCCGCTTGTTGTTAAAACAACGCATTGCTCATTTCCACCGCTACCTGAACTCGCAGTTGATGCTAACAAAGGTGCTCCTACAAGACCAACATAATTGGTGCTATTGATATCCTGTGGAGATAAAACAGCTCCAGTCCCGTTAGAGGCCATCAACTGCCCCCAACCTGACCACGTTCCGTCACTTTTCTTGGCAAAACTCTGGTGGTATGCACTGACGATAGCGTCATACAAATCATCTGAATTACACTCTTGCGCGCGCAAGGAATGGGGTAGGAGAAAAGCGACAACCAAAATCACTGCAAGAACATGCAACGATTGAGGCATTCTAAATTGTAAGTGTTTAATCATTTGTGACTAATTATAATTATCAATTTTTCCTTGAACGTAAAACCCGTCCAAATGGTTACATATACTATCCAATATCATTGAGAAAGCAAAATTCATAAAATTTTCTCACTCGTCATTAGGAAAGAACCCTAGCTTTCAACCCAAAAGTGTTGATTGTACCATAGATTCAACTCCATCGATTTTGAAAAAAAAATGCCCCATCGGGGCATTTTCAGCGGAAAGGGGGGGATTCGAACCCCCGGTAGGGTTACCCCTACGACAGTTTAGCAAACTGTTGGTTTCAGCCACTCACCCACCTTTCCTTTCCACATTCTCCTTCGAGAAGGTCGGCAAAAATAACACAAAAGCTTTTTCAATACAAATTTCATCCAACGAAAAAGATTTTCATTTTTTTGTTGCATTCTCATATTCTTTGTTTACTTTTGCCACCCGTTCGGGGTGTAGCGTAGCCCGGTATCGCGCCTGCTTTGGGAGCAGGAGGTCGTAGGTTCGAATCCTGCCACCCCGACAAAAGGGACAGCGAAAGTTGTCCCTTTCTTTTTTGATCTCGTAGCTCAGTTGGATAGAGCATCTGCCTTCTAAGCAGACGGTCAGGGGTTCGAATCCCTTCGGGATCACTAAGAGAATTAAAAAGCCCTCGTTTGAGGGCTTTTTTGTTTCTACTATTCTTCGACATTAATCATGTGCAAAATCCGATGCACCATTGGCGCAAATAATATTCCCGCCATGGTTAAAAATGCAATTCCACTATACAAAGCATAAAAAGAAGCAAACCATTTGGCTGCATCAGAATTCAAAATATTCACAGGACCCATCCCGGTTAATATCATGGAACTATTGTACAATGAGTCCAACCAACCCAAATGAGCTGTTACATGATATCCCAGAGTTCCCAGCATCAATGAAAACACTACAAATACTGCAGTATATCCTGCATATTTCAATTGCCTCCAAGCATATTGCTGGTTGCTGATGACTGGTTTTTTTCGATGTTCAAATTTCATTTTTTCAAAGGATAAGCGTGATTTTTTTCCCAACCATTGTTTGTACTGGCTACACAGCAATCTACAAAGTCCTCTCGCCAACTCAACCATCCCCAATTTTTATCCAAACAAACATATTTTCCTATGGGGACAAAAATACTTACTCTAATCTTCTGACCTCGGTACGGGGCATCCAATGGCGTCGAAATAAAGGGGTCAATCTTCCAATGATTCCCTTCGAAACTTTCATTCCAACGAATTTGTTTTGCCAAACATCCCGCATCACTCAGACGTCTCCCATTGGAAGAAAATTCTTTCTCGATATAAAAATCCGCGCGTTCTGTTTGAACCAATTCAATCTCTACGGCTGCGCCATAAATTCTGGAATCATTGGTTTGCTTGAACAATTCCAAAAACTCATGCTCCTTTCCCCGCCTTCCAAAAAAATAAGGATCCGCAAGGATGTCAACATATAGGGTGTCCGAATGCACATCTTTTGGCAACTCTCTTACTTGAAAACTGGCAGGTATGTCAAACTCTTCTGAAATCAGCCATCCGCCATAAACCAACATCACCAAGCCTGCAATAAAAAAAACAGTTGTCATTCCATGCAACCAACGCATCCTACCTCTAATTCCAAAAATCCATCTTACTCCTGTGTACATCAAACTTAATGCGGGACCAACTATAACCAGCACTATACCCCAAATCAGATAAATAGCATGTCCATTCGGCAACAACAAATCCATGGCTTGCATCAAGCTCAAATCACTATCCCACCATTGGAAATCAGTAAGGACCAAAGAACCCATCAACAAAACAGCAATTCCTAATCCAAACAACAAACAAATCCCTCCCAATACCATCACCATTAATTTGCCTACTCCTGAAATAAAAGGACGACCCGATTCTCTCTCGTTATCACGCATTTGCCTCCCCCATCTTTTCACATTCTCGGCAGCTCTGAAGCTTTCTTCTTTCACCATCTTTTGAATATTCTCCAAATTCACCTCGCTACCGCGCATGCGCAAACGCTCAGCAGTTGTGTTGGCCGGTGGAATAAGTGCCCAAGCAATTAAATAGGCAATGAATGCGGTACCAAAAGACAAGAACATCAAGACTACCATAACAATGCGCAAAACCAATGGATCCCAGCGGATATAATGACTCAAACCCGAGCATACACCACCAACAATCGAGTCTTGGGTATCTCGATATATCTCTCGATAATCATGTTGTACATGATCCACGATTCGAGTTGAATTATCTTCATTTTCCACATGATTTTCTTCCATCGCATATTGCTCAGGTCGACCCATAATGTCAATCATTTCCAACACATCCTTCAAGTCAATTGCTCTCTCGGAATTGGCCAATCGCTCATCGAAAATCTCACCAACGCGCATTTCAATATCAGCGATTATTTCGTCCTTGTGGCTATCTGATCGCAATACTTGATCGATGCTTTCCAAATAAATTTTAAGACGCTCATACGCCAAATCATCCATTTGAAAAATGCGATGTCCCAATTGTATACTCAATGTTCTTTTCATGATTTTGTAATGGTTTCTACGGCAAACGACAAATCATTCCATGTCTTCTGCATTTCTTTTAAAAACAACTTTCCTTGAGGAGTAAGACTATAATATTTTCGAGGAGGACCTTGTGCACTTTCTTCCCAGCGGTATTCTAACCATCCGTCATTTTTCAAACGAGTCAGTAGTGGATACAGAGTTCCCTCCACTACAATCAATTTTGATTTTTTTAGAGAAGCAATAACATCGGAAGGATAGGCCTCACCTTTTTTCAAAATAGACAAAATGCAATACTCCAAAACACCTTTGCGCATTTGCGCTTGTACATTTTCTATATCCATTGCATCTATTATTCGATACAAAGATATATACTATGTACAGTACTTGGTTATGCAAAATACCAAAATAAAAAAAAGCCCATGGGCTTTATCCCCATTGAGCTATTAAGCTTCGGGTATTGTGCAAATTCACCGTAACTGGGTTAAGCACCATGACTGGAATACCTGCAGGATTGGTGATTACCTTTTGCTCGGCATCAGAACCAAAAGCATGTATCAATTTCTCATCAGCGAAATTTAAAATGCAAATCAAATCCGCACTCACCTTCACCGCATATTCAGTCAAATCTTCGACAAAATGTTTGCTATCCCTTGAAGTTACCGAACCAACATGTTGGATGTTTCGCTCATCAAAATAATCCTTTGCATAGGACAAATTTCTTTTGACTTGATTTTGCAAATATTCATCCGACTCATTGGGAATAACGATATCAACTTTTGCATTGAACTTTTCAGCCAAGTCACCAATGTATTTTAACTTCTGTTTGGTCTCTTTGTGTAAATCCAAAGGCAGCACAATTCTCTTAATATTGGACTTTACCACTGTTTCATCTTGAACAATAACAAAAGGAGCCTTGGTATCAGTAATTACACGAAGCGCATGACTGCCCACAATATGCTGCATCCCTTTTAATCCATGGGTTCCCATGACAACCAAGTCACCTTTTTCTTCTTCCACCACGGTGGCTATTTCATCAAAAATAGAACCTGTAATCAACTTTGAAATTGGCTTTACAGCTGTTTTCACATAATGATGGTGAACTTGATCTTCGAGTGATTTCTGCGCTCGCTCCGCATCCATCCCTTTTCCTAAAATATGCAACAAGCAAACTTCAGCTTTCAAGGTTTTACTCAACATAATTGCATACGAAGCCGCCACATCTGCGACAGCCGTAAAATCGGTAGGTACAATAATTTTATACATATTCATTAATGCCAAAATGGTACTACGTAAACTTGATTGTCTTGAATTTCAGGTGTCAAAAGTAAAACAGGAATTTGAGCATCATTGTAAATTAAATCCTCCTCTTCTGATCGAGGCATCAGCGTATACAAATACTCGTATGAGAAATTGATCGAGCAAATTAAATCTGCATCTATTGCCGCAGCGTATCGCGCCACCTTCTTGGCAAAATGCACTCGATCAATTTCTTGATGGTAGGTAAATACTATTTTGTTCTTGTCAAATTCACTCTTCACTTGATCCAATAAATGCTCATCTTCATGTTCATCATCAATGGGAGGTGAAACCAAATGAACCTCACCATTGAATTGCAGCGCCATTTGAACAATCACTGGAAGTTCTTCCAAAATCTGACTTCTCCAATGAATAGGCACAACAATTTTTTTAAATCCTTCTGATCTCATTTCTCTTTGTTGTACAACAATACAAGGTACGCTCGTCTCAGATATGATTCGCAATGCTAAACTTCCAGATACATGCTGCCAACCGCGCAGTCCGTGAGTTGGCATGATAATCATATCACATGACTCCTGCTTGGCAACTTGACTGATCGTGTCAACCAAATCCCCTTTTTCAATAAGAAAAGAAACCTCTCCTGGATAATCAATTTGCATTTCTTGGACATGGGCATGCATTTGATCTTCCAATTGCAACTCCGATTCCGTAGAAGAAATTACATGCAATAACACGATGTGCGCTTTAGAAATTGCTCCAAAAAAAACAGCCTGATGCAAGGCAACCTTGCTCTCTTCCTTCAAATCGTAAGGAACAAGAATTCGACGAACAGAAATAGATTTCATTTCCTCAAAATTAATAAATTTAGCACGAACAAATGGATTAAAAAACAAAAGGTGTAACTTTGTACTTCATGGTTAGTGAACTAGAAAAATATTTTAACGATCAATATTCAAAAGTTGTTGAGGCTCTGAAAACAGAGCTAAATCCCAATTATTTGTATCACAATTTACGTCATACCCAAGATGTCATCGATTGCACTCAAATCATTGGAAAAGAAGAAGGCTTAGCTGAATTGGATTTGATTATTTTAAAAATTGCTGCTTTATTCCATGATACAGGATTCTTGCATCAACGTAAAAATCATGAAAAAGCTGGTGTCGTGTATTTTCTGCAACATGCTGAGGGTGTTGTTAACTCGCAATATATTGAGCAAATTTGCAACTGCATTTTAGCCACTCAAATGCCGCAGAAACCGAATTCTTTGATTGAAAAAGTTATTTGCGATTCTGACTTGGACTATCTCGGAAGGGATGACTTTTTTGATATTGGAGCTGATCTTTTTACTGAAATGAAATTGTGCCACGAAATTTCCAATACGCAAGACTGGGATTTGCTTCAAATACAATTTTTACAACACCATCATTTTCACACCAACTTCTCTCAATCTCACAGAGAACCTACGAAGCAGCAGAATCTCTGCACTTTGATGAACCAATCGGCTTAGATTAATTATCGGCGATCCACCAGATGAAGGAGCATTTCTCCTTTCCCTTTCAAGAAAACTTCTCCCATAGACTCAAATTTAAAATGAGGTAGGATCTGTTTGGCTGTAAAATCTGTAATTGTGACACGCATGCTTGTTCCGGCGCTTTCAACGCGTGCAGCGATATTCACATCATCACCTAAGACATCATAAACAAATCTTGATTTCCCAATGATTCCGGCAATTACACTTCCCGAATGAATCCCTATTCTACAGTGCCACTGCTGTTGACTTTTGAGATTGCGTTCTTTCAAATATTCAATAAAACTCAATCCAATATCAACCAATCGTTGCGCATGCAGATCGTCATCCTCTAAAATTCCCGTCGCGGCCATATATGCGTCACCAATAGTTTTGATTCTTGCTCCACCTTTTTGGGTGCAAATCTCATCAAACGCTGTAAAAATCTCTGTCAATTCGTTGAATAGCATTTCTGGAGCCATCGATGCTGTAATTCCTGTAAAACCAACGAAATCACAGAACAATATGGAAACCGCCTTTCTAGTTTCTGGCTTGTATTCGCCATCAGTAATCAAAGCATTGATTACTTTTTGTGGTAATAGAATACTCAAAAGTGATTCAGACTTTTTCCGTTCTTTTTGAAGATCGATATGGGTTTTGATGCGAGCCTTTACAATTTCCGGATTAAAAGGTTTGATAATAAAATCTGCTCCTCCTAATTGAAATCCCTTGGTTTCGTCGGCAACTTCATTCAAGGCTGTTAAAAATATGATGGGAATCGCCTGTGTTTGTGGCTCTGATTTGAGCACTTCACATACTTCAAAGCCTGTCATTCCTGGCATCATAATATCCAACAGGATCAGATCAGGACTTCCTTCTGATCTGGCTATGTCGATTGCCTTTTCGCCACTCTTGGCTACTTTAATCTTATAGTTATCTTTTAATAGCGCCGTTAATATTTGAAGATTCTCAACTGAGTCATCAACGATTAAAAGTGTTGGAATATCGATATTCATTTTTTACTTTTCATTAAAATTTCAATGGCTTGATCAAATTCAAATTCCTGCAACTTAGCCACGGCACTTGATAGCATTTCTTTTTCAGTGGTGGGCAATTCCAACTCATTCAACCAACGTGAAGCAAAGTCGACAGCCTCTCCATCTTGCTGCCTGCTCATTTCGATTAATTCATCTAAAAATGCATCCCACTGATTTTTATCCCATTTTTGAATAGGTTGGTCCGATTGCTTTTTGCTATCTCCCAATTTTAAGACAATCAATGAGGACAGTTTCACCAACTCTTGACCAATATGGTCTAGTTGCTTTTGATGGGGGACAGAGAGAGATCGATTGCCTTCGTTACTCAGAGCTTTTAATACATGTGATAAAGGATAAGCCACTTCATAAATCTGCTTTGCTCCAATATTGCCACAAACTCCTGCAATGGTATGGGTAAGGTTGGACAACTCCTTCAAATCGCCACCTATCATCAAATCTTGAATGTACTGATCCGCATTGGCATAATTCCTCGCAAAAGTGAGCAGCAATTTTTCGTAGGCATCTGCCTTTCCTCCAACGCGCTGAATACCTTGAATTGTATCCAGACCTTCAATTTCAATTAAAACTTGAGGAGCTTCTGTTTTAATCTCTCCTTTGACATCCAACCCTTTGATATGATGAACCAAGGCTCGATACAGTACACTTGGATCAATCGGCTTTGTGATGTGATCGTTCATGCCTGCAGCAATACTTTTCTCTTTTTCCCCTTTCATGGCATGAGCCGTCATCGCCAAGATAGGGACACCACTATTGAACTTGCCTTCACGGATTTTTCGTGAAGCTGTTAGTCCATCCATTTCCGGCATTTGAATATCCATCAACACTGCATCAAATTGATGTTGTTGGATGCATTCCAAGGCTTCCAAGCCATTTCTAGCCAACACAACATCGACATCAACATCCTTTAGTAACTCAATGGCCAGCTCCAAATTGATATCATTATCCTCGACTAACAAAATTTTACTTCCAGCTAAACTTGTCTTAAACTTCAACAAATTGAAATCTTCGTTATCCGGCATTTTTTTCTTTAATTGTGAAGCGCTCTTAACATGAAGAATATTTTGCAAAGAATCATTCAAGCTCGAGACATTAATCGGCTTCAAAAGCACTCCATCAACCAAATTACTTTTAGCGGCCTCACGCACAGAATCCAGTCCGTAAGCGGTAACCATTAATATCGAAGGCACTTCGACACCCTCCTTGGCTTTTATTTCCTTCACCAACTGCAGACCATCCATACCTGGCATTTGCCAATCAACCACCATCAAAGAAAGTGGCTCATTCGAATGTTGTTCTACCTCAAAAATATCGATGGCTTCATATGCATCCTTGGCTACTAGTACATTGAATCCAAGGGAAGAAAGCATCTCATGTAATACCATTCTCGCACTTTCGCTATCATCCACCAACAAAGCCTTTCGATTAGTCAATTCCAACTCGACAACTTCATCAGGAGCCTTTTTATTCGAAAGATTAAAGAATGCGTTAAAATGAAAAACAGAACCCTTTCCTTCCACACTATCAACTTCCAATTCGCCATCCATCATTTCGACGATTCTTCGGCAAATCACCAATCCTAATCCTGTACCACCAAACTTCCTAGTCGTTGATAAATCCGCTTGTTGAAAAGGAGAAAAAAGTTTTTTCAATTGCGCTTTTGAAATGCCAATTCCTGTGTCCTCTATTCTGAAATTGATGATCACACCATAAGGCAATTTTTTCAGGAGTTTCGCTGAAAGTCTCACCTCTCCTTTCTGGGTAAACTTGGCCGCATTATCTGTTAGATTCAATAATACTTGTCTGAGCCTTACACTATCACCTAGAATCACAGGAGGAATAGCAGGATCGATTTGAGTGACAAGCTCAACCTCATTTTTCTTCTGTAGTTTGACATTGACAGTATCCGCAACTTCGGTGATCAATTCTTGGAGAAATAAATTGGTATGCTCCAACGTCAATTTCCCTGCCTCAATCTTCGAAAAATCGAGGATGTCATCAATGATTCGCAAAAGGTTTTTCGCCGACGATTCTATTTTGCCATTGTAATCACGCTGCTTCTCATTGAGGTCAGTTCTTTTGAGCAAATAACTCATCCCCATGATCGCATTCATGGGCGTTCTAATTTCATGAGACATGTTGGCCAAGAACTCAGATTTTGAAGCATTGGCAGAATCTGCGACTTCACGTAATTTCACCATTTCCAAATACCTCAATTGCGATTCAGAACTCTTTCTCTTGGCCAAGTCCAATGCTTTACCCGCAAATGAGGCCACAATGGCCAAAACAATTGGAGCTAAATTAACTATCCAAAGTGTTGGGCAATTCATTTGAACACCAACAAGCCCTTCCCAATCTACATGTTTATTAGAGAACAAGCACTGCCAGAATGTTCCCAAAATTGGAAAAAACAAACCGAAAAAAAAGCCATAAACAAAAAACAACTTTTGATCTGTTTTCAAAAGTTGTTTAAGTTGTTTAAAAGGCCAATACTCTTCAATATGCGCCGGCATATTTTACAATTGTTTAATCATTTGTACGGTGATTTGCAAACGAACATCTTCCGACAATACTACAGACCCGTCTTCAGATTGGGCATTCCACATCAATCCGTAATCCGCACGCTTGATGATTCCATTCATCTCAAAACCAGCTTTCACTTGGCCCCATGGATCAATTACAACACCATTGAATTCTACATCCAATTTTAAAGTTTTAGAAACCCCTCTCAAGGACAAATCACCCACTAACTCGTATGAATTCTCAGATTTCTTGGTTAATCCAGTAGATTTAAATGTCAACTTCGGATGGTTGGCTACATCAAAGAAATCCGCTGACTTCAAATGCTCATCTCTTTGCTCATTTCTGGTATTGATAGATGAAACTTCAGCTTCGAAAGAGATATCAGCATCAGAAAAATCAGCTGCATTGGAATGCATTACACCATTGAACTGATCAAAAACTCCTGAAACGTTGGTAATCATCATGTGACGAACCTTAAACATGATATCACTGTGAACGGGATCAATTACCCATAATTGCTTGCTCATAAGATTGATTTTTATTTACCTCCAAATATAATCCTTTTAATTCTTCATCCAAACCATTCCTTGCCGAATATCTCCCTCTGACCAGCCCAACCAATATAGACCTTGAGGATATTGACTTACGTTCAAAGATTGCATTCCACTCTGAAGAACCAATCGCTCCATTAATCGACCGTGTAGATCATAAATTAAAACTTCTGACATACCGTTGGGTAGAGGTCCAAATTGAATAGAGTGTTCAGCCGGATTAGGAAAAACTTTGAATTCATCTACAACTGAATTTTCAGTTATTTCTATTTGAATTTGATCCGTTGTATAAAATGCCAATCCACCACCGTTATGACCATACATCATGTCGATATTTCCATCCTGCGTAAAGTCGGCAAACGTGCATGAAGAGCGATCCCCTTCCCGAATACCTTGCCACATTTCATCCACTAAATTCCCTGAAGAAGGAGCGTTCCTATCAAATTGATAGTAATTCACATTTCCCTTTTCTGTTCCAATATACAGACTCCAAGTATCACTGGTATCCGCAACAACCCAAGGGACGCTATATCCATCCAACCCCAAATAACTAGAAGCATTGGCCGAGGCCATAGAGTCTGTCATCAACATCCAAGAGGGAGAGGTAACAGTACCTATATTTTTAAAATAATTGACATTTCCCGATTTCTCACCCACTACCAAATCGATCAATCCATCCAAATTGATATCGATCAACTGAGGGGTCGCGCTTTGACCAACATCAATCGGCGTATTGGAGTTATCCATAACCAACACGGGGGCATCCAATACAACTTCACTTGCATTTCCAATGTTGCGCAATTTGTACAAATTGCCATTCAATTCTCCAATCAAAAGATCAGCATCACCGTCTTGATCCCAATCGCCCCAAGCCGGATAAATGTTCTGCCAATGGTATTGGGAAATGCTTTGCCAATCTTGATTATCCCAACCCCATATCTGCTCGCCGTTAGGCATGGTATCATTGATGATCAAGTGAATTTGAGATTTTGCAGTCAGTCCTTGTGTATCATAATATCGAGAAGCAACAAGCAAATCAAAATCGCCATCCGCATCGATATCCGCTGCAACAGGATGCGAACCAAAACCAACATCAATGCTTTGATTTTGCAAAAAGTCATTTCCTGAATAAACGAAATTAGGCAATGTTTCTGAACCTTGATTGATATACAACAATACCGACTGCCTGTCCTCTGCACCATACAAAGCATTGGGAGAAACCAATAAATCAGACACCCCATCATTGGTTACGTCTTTGTAATACGCTGCCGGAAACAAGGTCAACTCTACAGGATGGTTTTGTGGAAATTGCGGAATCAATGCGAAAGCGCTATCCAAACTAGTTGACGTCTCTTGCATAAGAACAGCAGCTATGTTTGTCTCAGTGACATCACCCACCAAGACATCCTTAATGCCATTGTTATCTAAATCAATAGCCGCCAAAGTTCCTCCCGTATGGAGATGCTCCGCTGATTTTTCAGGATTCGCGACATTCAAAGGACAAGAAAATTGCTCTCCTATATACAAATTAAAACTCTCTGAACCCTCCGAAACCATTCCATAACAACGGTTAGCGCAGCGATAAATTAGCTCGTCACAATTCGCATTTTCCGTTTGTAAGGACTTATAAAAGTAAATTCCTGTACTCGCTTCTGTATTGCTTAAAACATCCATATCACCGTCACCATCAATATCCTCAATGACAGGAATATCAACGCTCATGCAATACATCGGAGCCTCAAAAACACCACTTCCCAAATCATAACTGGAGCGAAGCAAATTCAAACTATTGTAAGGTGAAAATGACAATTCACCTGTTTGAGGAGTTGTGTTTAAATACACCACCATACCCGATTGAAAATTCGTCACAACATCTTCGTAACCGTCACAATTCATATCGCGCAACAACACCCAATTTGAAAGATTTTCTGGAAAATAAGATTCCCATTGGGGAGCGTGATAATAATATGATTGCCCCACGGCATCACTGGTTTGAATGAAAACCAATTTTCGATTTCCCTGGCGATCAAAAACAAAAAGATCATTAACGCCGTCACCGTCTATGTCCATATTCGAAAATTGAGGTGCATTGAATCCACCCATCCAAGGATTGGCCAAAAAATAATTTTGAACTTGAACTGGGATGGATGCATTTCTCTGCCAAACCTGAGCTGCAAGCGTACCGGCTAGGAAACAAATGAAAATGAGAAAAATTGTCTTCTTCATGTATCGAAATTAGTTACATCTTTGCATTGTTATGGAAAAATGGTGGATTTTAATCATTATCGTGGCGGGAACACTCACCACATTTTGGATGGCCTTTCAGAGGTGGATCAATTGGCAACAGCAACATTCTTTGCACCAACAATTGATATCCCGCAAATCTGCGTTAACTCCCTTGAAAGTTTCGGCATTTGAGCGACTCACCATTTTACTCGAGAGAATCACTCCCACGAGTCTGATCTTGCGCTATCCTGTAGGGCAGATGACCGCAGCACAATTGCAATTTGAAATCACAAAATCGATTCGTGAAGAATATGAACACAATATAGGTCTTCAATTGTATGTAGATTCCACCACTTGGCAGTCCATAGTTTTTGCCAAGGATAGCACTTTGGAATTGATCAAAAGTGCTTTTCAACACGTGGGACCTGAAGCAACTTCACTTGAATTGAGCAATGTGATTTTTCAATTGGAATCAGAAACAAAAAATTTGGTGATTCAAATAGCTTTAGGAAAACTAAAAGAGGAAATGGACCGCTTGTAAACCGGGCATTTCCTTTTTTTTATTTTTAGACAAATTATTTCAGAATCGACTAGGCATTGCGGCCCATTGCATTCAAATCTTCAAATGCATCTTTCAATCGATTGACAAAAGTTTTTTCTCCTTCGCGCAACCATACGCGGGGGTCATAAAACTTCTTATTCGGCTTGTCCGCTCCTTCTGGATTGCCAATCTGACTTTGCAAGTAGGCTGATTTCTGAGTCATATAATCGCGAATACCCTCTGTGTATGCCCACTGCATGTCCGTATCAATGTTCATTTTGATAGCGCCATAACTGATCGCTTCTCTAATCTCTTCGCGAGTTGAACCACTTCCACCATGAAATACAAAATTGATTGGCTTTGAAGCAGTATTGAATTTCCGTTGGATATATTCCTGAGAATTATTCAAGATGATGGGTTGTAATTTAACATTACCAGGTTTGTATACACCATGCACATTGCCAAAAGCCGCAGCAATGGTAAATCGATCGCTCACTTGCTTCATGTGCTCGTATGCAAATGCTACCTCTTCAGGCTGAGTGTACAACTTAGAACTATCGACATGGCTATTGTCAACACCATCTTCCTCACCGCCTGTAACACCCAATTCAATTTCCAGAGTAATCCCCATATCATTCATGCGCTTAAAATATTGAACCGACAGTTCGATATTCTCTTGCAATGATTCTTCCGAAAAATCCAACATATGTGATGAAAACAGAGGCTTCCCGTAACGTTCAAAATACTTTTCGCCATGAGAAAGCATACCATCCATCCAAGGCAATAAATTTTTAGCACAATGATCCGTGTGCACGATAACCGGAACCTTGTACAATTCGGCCATCATGTGTATGTGTTGTGCACCGCTTACAGAACCTGCAACGGCCGCCTCTTGATTGCCATTGGACAATCCCTTTCCAGCGTAAAATACACCACCACCATTGCTGAATTGAATGATGACCGGTGAATTAACTTCTTTCGCAGTTTCTAGAACAGCGTTGATACTATTGGTTCCAATCACATTGACGGCGGGAAGGGCATAACCTCTTTCCTTGGCGTCGTTAAGAACTTCTGTAACCTGATTACCGGTTAAAACACCTGGCTGAAAACGCATGATTTTAAATTTAGTTATTCAAACAAAAATAATACAACTTGGTCATTGACCAATGATGAGTGCGGCCTTGTTTTTAGCTCGCTCGGTAAAAAAGGAATTGATCAAATCTTGTTTGTTATCCCAATCAAAAACGTGGGGCGCAAGAATGCTCAAAACTTCTAGTTTATCATCTTCCAACTCAAAGTTTGACATTAAAATCAAACATTGTTCGATAGTACAACAAACCCCTCCTGAAAGAAAATTGACATTCTTGATTCTTTGAGCGGTCATAGGGCTATCCATAATGCTCGATAAAAACTGTTCAAATTGGGCATCCGACATTGGTGCGGCGCATTTGCTATTTCCTTGATAAACCTCATCTAATAAAGGGATTTCGTCTACAACCGCGACATCTGGTGTATAAGGTGATTCCGAACCCAACACCCATCTTTTCACATCTTTGACTTTTTGCCATTCAAAAGACTGCTGGTAGCCTTGCTTTACGACAACACTTTGAACCAACGAATCGTCTTCACTCAAGTAGGTGACAATGGAGCATTTTTTCTCTTGCGTTCGCCACTCAAAAACCAAGCGCTCGCATGGCAATTGATTGATCCAATGACCATTGATTTTTAAACGAAATGGGAGATTGGAATGAAAGTCATACTTGACTTGAGTACGTGCAGAAAGAATGGAAAAAAAACCTGCGATAATCAACAATATCTTCCACATCACTTTACCCAATTGATTCCCTTTTTCAACTTCTGTATGGTCTGCCACTCGGGGCTTCCCGCCATTGGCTCATGCTGATAATGCCAAGAAGCATGCTCTGGAAGACTCATCAAAATGGACTCGATTCTTCCTTTGGTTTCTAAGCCAAATTTTGTTCCTCGATCATATACCAAATTGAACTCAACATACCTTCCTCTTCTAATCAACTGCCATTTTTTCTGTTCTTCGGTGTACACTTCATGCTTGTGCTTGGCCATAAAATGCACATACATCTCGGCAAATATTTCCGTTTGCGCCAATGCAAACTCCAACATTACATCACGGGTATTGTCTTCATCTGGACGGATATAATCATAGAAAATTCCGCCAATTCCGCGGGTTTCCTCTCGATGTTCGATGAAAAAATAATCATCAGCCCACGGCTTGAATTTCGGATAAAACGCAGGGTTAAAACGATCACAAGTATCCTTCAACTTTTGATGAAAATAAACACCATCTTCTTCATTCACATAAATCGGAGTTAGATCGATGCCGCCGCCAAACCAGGCATCTCCCCCATCCGTTTCAAAGTAGCGCACATTCATGTGCGTTATTGGAATCATAGGTGAACTTGGATGTAAGACGATAGAAATTCCTGTGGCAAAAAAACGTGTTGCCTCCGCTGATACGTGCTTCTTCATAAAGGTTGGAATATCTCCTTCAACGGCACTAAAATTCACCCCACCTTTTTCCAAAACATTTCCATCTTGAATAACTCGGGTTAAACCTCCGCCTCCTGACAAATGTTGCCAATGCTCTTGGCTAAACACTCCCTTACCATCTTCTTGCTCCAACGCAGCACAAATGCGTGACTGTGCTGCCATAAAAGCAGCCTTTATTTTCTCTTTAAACTCCATTACAAATTCAATCTTGAAATAACTCCCTTCTCTGAACGAAGCATTAAAACCCCTATATTCTCATAACCGTTTCCACGTCCAACTTGCAGCAATTGAATGTTACAAGACAATCCATTGTATTCTAAACCAAATTTAGAAATGTCTGATTTCCCATTTTTGTGAGCATTGGCCAAACTTTGAATCAAATCGTAGCCGCACATTGCATACTCATTGGGATGGGTGAAAAACTGTCTATGGTATTTTTTCACCCACAAACGCAACCATTCGTCTTCCAAGTCTGTATCATTGGACTTCGGGAATGTGTAATTCAACTGATTCAAGGCAACTGTTTCATCGTAATCACCTTCAGCCAAAACATCTTGCCATTCTGGAACACCCATCACCCAACACTTTTTAAGCGAAGATGATTTCTTATTCAACTTTTTCACCAAATCTGCATTGCCCGATGGAACCACCAATACAGTTGAATCCTTGAAGGAAGTTACGACTGTCAAAATAGAATCCATGTTATTGGAAACAACAATATTCTTGAATCCAGCTTTGGTATAAGAACTTTTAAAAGCCTCTGATTTTTTCTTCTCCGCCTCCGATTTGCCTGTGTACAAATAAACAGGTACACTTTCCTTTTTGTGATTCATAACATACCGCGCGGTAGCACCCCACTGAGAGACATCTGAAGGAAAAGCCTTGATCAAATGATCATTGCCCATGAGCACTTTATTGCTAATTGGCACTGGACAAATCACCCAAACCCCCTTGGTTTGTGCCCATTGAGCAAAAACATCCAAAGATTCCTTGAACAATGGTCCCACCAAAAAATCGGCATCATTAAATTTACCCGAAACTGTCCATTCTTTGGCCAATGTGACATTGTCTGCAAAGTCAACCACTTCAATATCCATCTTCATATTTTGGGCTACCAGCGTATCTGTTGCCAACAACATGCCTCTGTAAATTTGAAGAGCGGTTTCTCTGATTACCTTTTGTCTGGCTGAAATAACAGAGTCTGGAACACCTGTATAAAAGGGAAGAAGCAAATAAATTTTTAATTTTTCAGTGTTGACCTTGGTCACCTTTGGAGCAACAGCACCAACCGCCTTGTCAGAAATTTTCAATTGCTGATCAATCGCGATACCATTTTCACTTCCTGGATTCCAGGCATACAACTGTTCCAATGATATTTTGTATTTCATGGCAATGCTGTAAGCAGTCTCTCCTGGACGAACCAAATGAAATCCCTGTGGGACATTCAGATAGGCATTGTCCTTTTCAGGAACGGTCAACTGCTCTGAAGGGTGAGGCATTCCACTTCCACCTTTTCTAATTTTCAATGTTTGCCCCAACTGAATCCCTTCTGACGATAAGGTATTGGCTTTTTGAATTTCCTTCACCCCCACGTTATACATCTTGGCGATGCTGTACAAAGTTTGACCTTGCTCTACTTTGTGCATGTAATAATCCACCCCATCAATCTTTTGAACAGGCGCATGGATTTGTGCTTGAATCAACAAGTTTAAAGTCAAGAAAAAGAGCAGGATGATGATTCGCATATATCAAAAATATAAATTATTCCCATTCAATGGTTGCAGGTGGTTTTGAACTGATATCGTAAACAACGCGATTGATTCCGCGCACTTGGTTGATGATATCATTACTTACTTTAGCCAGAAAAGCGTATGGCAAATCCACCCAATCAGCTGTCATTCCATCCGTAGATGAAACAGCTCTCAACGCAACAGCGCGCTCGTACGTTCTTTCATCACCCATTACTCCAACACTCTTGACGGGCAATAAAATAACGCCCGCTTGCCAAACCTTGTCATACAATCCCTCTGATTTCAGGGCATTGATAAAAATAGCATCTGCTTCTTGCAACAATTGCACCTTCTCTGGAGTGATATCCCCCAATATTCTGATGCCCAAACCTGGTCCAGGAAAAGGATGTCTACCCAACAATAGTGAAGATATGCCCAAGCTTGCTCCGACCCTTCTCACTTCATCTTTGAACAAAGAGCGCAATGGCTCTACAACTTTCAATTTCATGTAATCCGGTAATCCACCCACATTGTGGTGACTTTTAATAGTGGCAGAAGGCCCACCAGTCGCACTGACACTTTCGATAACATCTGGATAGATTGTTCCCTGCCCCAACCATTTCGCGTTGGTCACCAATTTTGATTCTTCATCAAAGACATCGATGAACGTTTTTCCAATGGCCTTGCGTTTTAATTCTGGATCTTCTAATCCAGCCAATGCATCATAGAAACGATCCGCAGCGCGGACACCCTTCACATTCAATCCCATTCCCTGATAATCAGCCAACACTTGCTCAAACTCATCTTTGCGCAGCAAACCATTGTCGACAAAAATGCAATGCAATCTATCGCCTATGGCTTTATTTAAAATCACAGCAGCCACCGTAGAATCTACGCCACCACTTAATCCCAGAATCACCTTATCTTCTCCTAATTGCTGCTGGATGGATTGAATCGTCTCTTCTACAAATGCAGACGGCGTCCAATCACCGGTACATCCACAGACATCCATCACAAAATTTCGCAACATATGAATGCCCTCCAAGCTATGGTACACTTCCGGATGAAATTGAACTCCATAACGGTGTTTGCCAGCAATTTGGTATCCTGCAAAATGAACATCGTTTGTACTGCAAAAAACCAACGCATTCTCTCCCGCAGATTCAATGGTATCGCCATGAGACATCCAAACTTGACTCTCTGCGCTAACCCCCTTCATCAATGGATGCTCACTCATCGAAGACGACAATACGGCACGACCATATTCTCGATGAGTGGAACGCATTACTTTTCCCCCATGATGGGTTGCCATTAATTGTGCTCCATAACAAATTCCTAAAACTGGAAATTGATCATAAATAGCCGTTAAATCTGGTAGTGGAGCACCCTCTTGATGAACGGAAAAAGGACTTCCCGACAAAATCACTCCCCGAATACTTTCATGCAAAGCTGGGATTTTATTCCAAGGATGAATTTCACAATAAACATTTAATTCCCTTAAACGACGAGCGATGAGCTGTGTTACTTGGGATCCAAAATCTAAAATTAAAATTTGTTGGTGCATGTGCAAAGGTACGGCGCGAACAGCAATAACTTAGCGAAATGATATTGGAAGAATTAAAAAAATTCAAAGTGATATTGGCTTCCCAATCGCCACGAAGAAGGGAGCTATTGCAGTTGATGGGAATCACATTTGAGGTCGTTTCCGCTGATCTCGACGAGCGTTTTGATCCCAGCTTAAAAGGATCTGAAATTCCTGAATTTCTGAGCGAACTCAAAGCCCAGCATTTTCAACATCTTTATGATGAACAAACGATTATCATCGCAAGTGACACCATCGTATGGATGAACGATAACGCCTTGAACAAACCCCAGGATCGCGAAGAAGCATTACAGATGTTACAAACCTTGAGCGGTCAAACTCATGAGGTTTTTACGGCCATTACATTGGTGATGGGCAAAAAGAAAATTACTCGTTGTGACTGTACTAAAGTCAAATTTCAAAAACTAACCACTGAGGAAATCAATTATTACATTGATCATCATGCCCCCTTTGACAAAGCAGGAAGTTATGGCGCACAGGATTTTATTGGATTAATCGGAATTGAGCACATGGAAGGATCATTTTATACCGTAATGGGATTGCCCACCCATCTGCTTTACAATGCACTGAAAGAAATTATTCTTTAATGGATGATTACTCCAATCATCCCCATTACCATGATGATTTTTAGAATCAAGGATATTCGTTTAAAGTCTTGATTTTTTGTGGCTATCCAGAGTGGCGTCCAACCAAAAGCACTCGGCAATAGCACCAAGATGAAAGTCTCAATTGAGAAATGGGACCAACAGTAAATACAACATAGCGCAATCATCAGCCACCAGAGCGCATAGAGCGTATACTTGGAAGTTTGAAATCCCCAACGCACCGCTGCAGTGCGATATCCCTGAGCAGTATCCCCTTGCACATCTTGCACATCCTTCACCCATTCTCGAATAAAATTGGACAAAAATGCAAATGCCATGAGCCAAATTATTTTTTGACTATTGCCCTGCCCAATTGAAAAATGTCCATAAGCTGTCCAATATGGAATAAATGCTACACAAAAAGCGATGACCAAATTTCCCAGAATCGGAATGCGCTTAAAAAAAGGAGTGTATAGGTACAAAACGATTGCATACAATAGGGTTACAATTGAGTAAAACCAATGACCCGTCCAAAAAGACAACAGGGCACCCAAAAGGATAGCCAATGTGGTTATCACCAAATGCAACCAAATAACTCGCTTGGGAGCAATTACTTTTCCAACCAATTGACTCTTGGGTTTGTTCAAAGCATCTGCCTTTTGATCAAAGTAATCATTGATCATATTGCCCCCTGCAGCCAGTAGAACCATTACCAAGATTTTCAATATCAAAACTGCGACTTCATACCAAGAAAAGGAACCCTGTGAACAAATAAAAAAATCAACAACTATTATATTCAATGCAATGATAATCAAATTGATAGGTCGCGCAATTGAAAGTTGATTCATGTTAATAAAAGAAGTTGAGACAAATTAAAGGCAAAAAAGGAATCAAACCATGTAATTTTGCAGCGCGTAAAAAGAGGATATGGAAGAGAACAGTGTAAGGCACATCCTGATCTTAGGTAAACATCAATACATGGTGGACAATGTCCAAGGCATTCTTTCTAAAGGAGGCTTTGAGGTCAATGGTTTCGACCAAGTTGAGAAAATTATCGAGGAATACCAGGCTACTCAATTGGACATGATTGTCTTTACAGGAGCTGTCAATCCCAGTGACTATTCTGAATTGATTCAATGGAAAAACGAGAAATTTCCTAGCGCATTGATTTTCGAGCACCATGGTGGTCCAGCAACTGTACTTGAAGAAGTACAAGCTAAATTTTCATCAGCTCAATAAACTCTTAGAAGGTAATACTTCTGGTTTTCCATCTTTCCAAATTGCATAGGTAAAACCTGGGTGTACACTGTAAGCCCCAACATCGCCATTTGTATTACAAGCCAAAAAACAAGCTTGATAGTCTTCTATTTTTATAATGTGCTCGTTGATTTTAACCAATCGATGAATGGCCTCTTCACAAGCTTCTTGCGGAGATTTTCCTTGACGCATTAATTCAACAATTAAGAAAGATGAGCAAGAACGGAGAATCGTTTCACCCAGCCCTGTCGCTGTAGCAGCTCCCACTTCGTTATCCACATACAAACCACTTCCAATAATGGGAGAATCTCCCACTCTTCCGCGCATCTTGAATGCCAATCCACTGGTAGTACATGCGCCACTCAAATTTCCAATAGCATCCTGTGCCAGAATACCAATGGTGTCATGGTTCTCAATATTGATAACAGGCTTGTATTCACTCTTGATCAACCATTCTTTCCAAGCTTTTTCAGCTGCTGGATTGACATAATTGTCCTTTGAAAATCCATTTTCAACTGCAAATTGCTGCGCCCCATCTCCTACTAAAATCACGTGTGGGGTTTTTTCCATGATCGCTCTTGCCACAGAAACAGGATGCATGATTTTTTCAAGAAAACAAACTGATCCAGCTTTGCCTTCATGATTCATGATACAAGCGTCCAAAGTGGTATGTCCCTCACGATCAGGTAACCCACCTAGGCCAATAGAAAGCTCTGTCAAGTCTGATTCCATTTCTCTACCTGCAGCCTCTACCATGTCTACGGCCTTGCCTCCATTTTGCAGGGTGATAGCAGCCGCCGCATTGGCTTTTAAACCAAAATTCCAAGTGCTCAACACAAGGCCTTTTTTGTATCGATCAACTGGCTTCTTCTTTTCTGGAATAAACGACAAAAAAGGCAATGCCGATAAGGCAGCCATGGTTTTTAAAAAGTTTCTACGATTTCGCATTTCAATAGATATAAGAAAATGGTGTATGAACAAATGGTGCGCAATACAAGCTATCCCAATGGTTGACTGTGCCGCCGCTGCCATTTGCCTGAATGAGATACTTGATCCATTTACCGCCCGAGGCCATGCAAGTCAATGTAGTATCCGTGTTTCCTGCCATCGTGATGGTCCCAAAATCATCACAGTTGCAGTAGCCATCAGTAGAATAAAAAGTTACTGAGACGTTGGCTGAAGGATCGTTGGAACCAATGTGCAAATCAATATCCGCCCTGGGAGTCATTTGAATATTTTTATTGTAAAATTCACCTGGCGACAATAAATCGGGACTTACTTCAACAATGGCATCAAAGTAATTGGTTTGGCTCGCTGTGATTTTACATACTGCAATATTTTCTCTTGTCCACTTCATTTCATAATGTCCACTTCCGTCCGAATTACTCTGAGCGGCGGTTTCTAAAACGTCATTATACACCCCAGACATCAACTTTTTGACTTCGACTTTGACACCCGCGCCAGACATTGTATTTCCAGTGAGGTCATCCGTAATTGTTCCTGATAACCAAAACTGATTCTTGTTCTTGTGACAGGACCACAGCGAAAAAAGACAAAACAATGCAACTACATATTTCATTTTACTTTCTTTTTAAAATGCTCATAAAAACTTAATACACGATCTACAAAATGGTAAGTCTCCTGACAACGACAATACCCTGATTTGACACCCGGTAATGAATAATACTCCCGCTGTGATTTCATCAATAACGCATTTTCAACTTGACCAAACCAAATAGAATCCGGTTGGTTCAAATGTTTGGCAATGACCATGGCATCGAATACATGACCCAATCCTGCATTGTACGAGGCCAATACAAACTTCATTCGCTCTTCCGGATTTTTGATCCTTTTTCTGAAAGCGCGATCCACTTCTTTCAACAGTTGTGCTGCTGCATGGACATTTCCAGCCACCATATCAGTTGAATCGCATCCATATTTCATCGCTGTTTCAGGCATCAGCTGCATCAAGCCGAATGCGCCATGCGACGAAATAACTCCGGGATCAAAATTGGATTCTTGATAACATAGTGCAGCCAACATGCGCCAATCCCAACCAATCTCTTTGGCTTCCTTTTTAAAAAGACTGTCATAAGGAGAAATTTGATTGCCTTTTATTTTGGGCATAATCACATCAGCATGAAACAATGCGACATGCGTTGTATTGGCCTTGAAATATTTTTTGCGCAATTGCTTGATCAATATTTGGACGCGTTCTTTGGACAACCATTCGTCCATCTTTTCCTTCAATAAAACAGCATTTTTCCGCATCACCCAGCCTATTGGTTCAGGAACAGTAATCGGCAATTCAAATTGAACATTGGGGTAATCTTCCACCAAAATCCCAGCGAGGCTTGCATCAGTTACTGTCGCTTCTATTTTTCCTTCTGATACCAAACGAATCAAATCATCTGCAGAGTATTTCCCGGGCGCTTCCAGAATATCAAATGGCTTTCCAGCATTTTTCTCCAACTGTTTCAAACGCTCATAAAATGAGGAGTAACGATGCACACTAATGGAAAGGCTATCCAATTGCGTAGTGTCTTTTATCACGGGATAAGTATGCACCAAATCATCATCCGCCCAACGTTGAACCAATACCTGTCTAGTGGTGTACAGTGGAGTCGAAAATAAATACAAACTATCCCGCAATGGAGTTTCTGTAATATTCGAGGCAATAACATCGGCCACACCGCGATTCAGCAATTGAAACATGGAATCTACGTTGTCCATTACAACAACTTTGAGATGCAGATGATTGGTAGCACAAAATGTTTGCATCAATTCATAATCAAAACCTTGCGATACACCTTGGTAATTATAGAAAGTAGAAGCGCTATTTTCCATGAGCACAAACAATGTGTCACTTTTGACAATTTCATCCCAATCTTTAGAAAAAACAGCTTGTTGCCCACCCGATTGACATCCCAATAGACCAAAGATCAAACCTACAAATAAGCACACAGACCAAGACCGGTAGCCAAAGCATTTCATTTTGGAAAGGTAAAGAATTTCAATCACAACCCAATGCGTGTTTATCTTTACCCTTTCATTATGACACTGATCAAATCTATATCTGGAATTCGGGGAACCATAGGCGGTTTACCCGGAGACAATTTGTCCCCTTTGGATGTTGTCAAATTCACTTCTGCATTTTGCGCTGTGCACCAAGAAAAATTCAACAAGAAGGATATTACCATCGTGATGGGCCGTGATGCTCGGATTTCTGGAGAAATGATTGCCAGCCTAGCGGCGCAAACCATCATTGGGATGGGCGCCAATGTGATTGATTTGGGATTAAGCACCACTCCGACTGTAGAGATGGCGGTTGTCCATTTTCAAGCCCAGGCAGGTATCATTCTAACAGCCAGTCACAATCCAGCACAATGGAATGCACTGAAATTGCTCAATGAAAAAGGTGAATTTATTTCTTCTGAGGTAGGACAAAAAGTGCTCGCCTGGGGAGAACAAGGCGTATCATTTGCAGCCGTTGATGAATTGGGTAGTATCCAAAAAGTGGAGGCCCATGATTTTCATTTTGATGCCATTTTGAAAATGCAGTTGGTCAATCCTACTGGTATAGCGCAGCGAAAATTAAAAGTGGTAGTTGACGGAATTAATTCTTCAGGATCCACATTTGTTCCTGCCATTTTGCGCGCATTGGGAGTTGAAGACATTATCGTTTTGAATGAAGAAGCCAATGGCCGGTTTGCCCACAATCCTGAGCCTTTGGCTGAACACTTGGTGGATACATGCGCTCGCGTAAAAAGTGAAAAAGCTGATTTGGGAATTGTTGTCGATCCAGATGTCGATCGATTGGCCTTTATCGATGAAAACGGAGTTTTGTTCGGTGAAGAATACACTTTGGTTGCCATCGCAGATTATGTATTAAAACACAAAAAAGGAAATACGGTTTCTAATTTAAGTTCAACACGAGCTTTGCACGATGTAACAGAAAAGCACGGAGGAGAGTACTTCGCTGCGGCTGTAGGAGAAGTGAATGTAGTAGAAAAGATGAAAGCTGTCCAAGCTGTGATTGGAGGCGAAGGCAATGGGGGAATCATCGTTCCAGAATTGCATTATGGTCGCGATGCTATTGTGGGAATTGCCCTATTCCTTTCACACTTTGTGGAAATGGGGATGACCATGTCCGAATTGAAAAAGACATATCCCGCCTATTTTATGGGCAAGAAAAAAGTGGATTTGGATCCTTCTCGTCCATCCGAGAAAATATTGAGCGCATTGGCTGAAAAATATCAAAATGAAAACATCAATTTGATTGATGGTGTAAAAATCGATTACCCCGATTATTGGGTGCACTTGAGACGAAGCAACACAGAGCCAATCATTCGTATTTATACCGAGGCATCAACACAAGAAATGGCCGACCAAAAAGCACAAGATTGGATTCAAGAAATTAACGACATTTCCTTTTCATGAAAAGCATCTATTTAGATAACGCAGCCACTACACCTGTAGCTCCTGAAGTTTTTGAAGCCATGATTCCGTATTTGACGGAACATTTCGGGAATCCCTCTTCCTCTCATCACTTGGGAAGGCGAAGCAAAACAGCGATTGAAACTTCACGTCGCATTATTGCCAAGGCGTTGAACTGTCAGCCCAATGAAATTTACTTTACCAGTGGTGGTACTGAGGCGGATAACTTAGCCATGCATGCTGCCGTGAGAGATATGGGATGTCAGCACATCATCACGACACCCATTGAGCACAGCGCCATCGTGAAAACAGCAGAATTGTTGGACCAACAAGGTAAAGCAAAATTGCACTTTGTGAGATTGACAGAAAACGGTAGCGTGGATTTGAAACACCTAGAGGAATTGCTTCAAACCAATGCCCATTGCTATGTCACATTGATGCATGGAAACAATGAAATTGCCAATCTACTTCCACTTCAAGAAGTAGCGGAAATGTGCAAGCAATACTACGCCGTTTTTCATAGTGATACAGTGCAAACCATGGGGCATTACAGCTTCGATTTGCAGAAGACACCGGTTATGATGTTAAATGCAGCAGCACACAAATTTCATGGTCCCAAAGGCATTGGATTTATTTACATCAATCGATCCGTGAAAATCCAACCTGATATAACGGGAGGCGGTCAAGAGCGTGGCTTGCGTGGAGGGACAGAAAATTTAGCAGGAATTGTAGGACTGGCCAAGGCCATTGAGTTGGCTTATGCTGAATTGGAAGAACATCAGCAGCACATCAGCGCTATGAAGCAATATATGCGAGAGCGATTGGAAAAATCATTTCCTGGTATTGTGTTTAATGGCAACAGTGCATCTGCTGAAAGTTTGTATACCGTTTTAAATTGCACATTCCCAACGCACAGCAATAGCGACATGTTTTTGTTTTTGATGGATTTAGAAGGCATCTGCGCTTCAGGCGGAAGTGCTTGCAGCAGCGGGGCTACAAAAGGTTCCCATGTATTGTCAGCCATTGATGCCTTACGAACAGGGCAAGCGAGCGTAAGATTCTCATTTGGACGTTACACAACGAAAGAGGAGATAGATGAAACAATGGCCATCTTGGAGAGGCTGATGAGGTGATGCGCTGAAAAAATCAGCTGTTATTCGTGCTGAAATACTTTTACATCAGGTATTATGGCTGTATGCGACCTTATATGATTGAATGAATCATCTATTGCTCGAAAGAACTTAGAGGAAAAATGCCTGAACTTTCGAAATTCTATGGACTAATCATTTACATGTATTACTTCGATAACATTAAACATCACGTTCCTCATATACATGTTCATTACCAAAATCAATCATGCGTGATGTCCATTTCAACAAAGCGCGTTCTCTCGGGAAGAATCCCAAGCAACAGAAGAAAATTGGGAGAGGGCCATTAAAAGGAGAAACCATCTCATCCATTTCACCATTATCTTAGCTTCATGAAACCCATTCAAGTTCAAACCAAAGACAATTGGCACTTGGTTGTTTTTTTTGACAATAAAAAAAGCAAGGAAATTGACTGTGGTTTTCTGTTGGATTATCCTGCATTTGAAAAGTTAAAGGATCCAACTTTTTTCAATCAAGCATTCATTCATCATGACACGGTTTGTTGGCCAGAAAATATCGATTTGAATCCGGATTGGCTAGATGGTTGAAAAGGCCTTTGCGTCCATTGCGAAAACTTTGCGCGCTCTGCGTTAATATTGTATTAACCCAAAGAACACGAAGAAGGCGCAAAGAGCGCAGAGAGGATGATGCATTCAATGCTTCAACTTCTCCTCCTTTGGAACCAAAAGCAAAAGCAAAAATCCCAAGATGAAAAAGACAACCAACGCCAAGATACTGGCTCGCATGGTACCAAATGTTCCTTCCAAAAATCCAAAAGAAAATAAGCCAATAATCAAACCCAATTTTTCTGTCACATCATAAAAGCTGAAGAATGAAGCTGTATCATCCGTGACCGGTAGAAACTTTGAGTAGGTACTTCGAGCCAAGCTTTGTGTACCCCCCATGATAAAGCCAATTATACCTGCCGCGATATAAAATGTAACGACCTCTGTTACGCCATAAAACGCATAGACGCACACGCCAACCCAAACCAACAAAGCAATCATCAACATTTTGATATTGCCCAATTTCTTGGAACCCCAAGAAAATAATATCGCTCCAGGTATCGCAATCAACTGAACCAAAACAATAGCAATGATCAATTGTGATGAATCCAAATTGATTTCCTTCTCACCAAAGAATGCCGCCATTTGCATGATGGTTTGAATACCCATCGAAAAGACGAAGAAGGCAACCAAATATCTTTTCAATGATGGTGAATGCGACATCTGCTTCCAAACATTCTGCAATTCGTGAAATCCTTTTTTCCAAGTTGAATTGGCCTCATTAACATGGATCGCTTCTTCTTTTAAATGATAGAAAGTAATCTGTGCAAACCCGGCCCACCAGACGCCCACACTGACGAAACTCCAACGAGCGCTCATCCCAAATCCCTTGATGGCAATCAAGTTCATAATCAACAAACTCACGCTCCCGATATAGCCCATGGAATAAGCGCGTGCGCTCACTTTGTCCTGTTCATCCTTGTGTGCAATCTGCGGTAAGAAAGAGTTGGCAAATGCGTACGAGCACCAAAAGCCAATACACGCCAACATGATACTTAAAAAAGAAATCTCCAGATGTGCAGGATCAAAGAAATACAAAGACGCACACGATGCGGCTCCGATATAGCAAAATATCTGAAGGAATCGCTTGCGCATGTGATAGTAATCCGCAATCCCCGATAACAAAGGAACCAGCACACTCACAACAGCCAAGGAAAAAGCCAAGGCATAAGAGAGGGCTTCCGTATTTTTCAATGTCATCCCAAACAAATGAACCCTATCATCAATGATGTCCCCTTTCTCATTGCGAATTGACGTAACCGCGCCATAAAAAATGGGAAAAATCGCGGAACTGATGACCAAGTTATAGGTGGAATTGGCCCAATCATACATGCCCCAGGCATTTTGAATTTTCTTGCGTTGATTCATAGTTGAAATTTAAACCATTTCATCTTCGTTCGCCTATTTTTGTATAAATATTTCTTCAGAATGAATTCTTCATATGATATCATCATCGTGGGTGGCGGAATTGTCGGCGCTGCAACATTTTACAAAATGCAACGTCGGTTTCCACATTACAGTATTCTATTGATTGAAAAAGAAGATCGACTTGCCAATCACCAAACCGGTAACAATAGTGGCGTTATTCACAGTGGTATATATTACAAACCTGGCTCTTTAAAAGCAGTCAACTGCGTAAACGGCAGACGTGAATTGGTTGAGTTCGCTAAACAATACGATATTCCTCATGATGTTTGTGGTAAACTAATCGTAGCCGCAGATTCCTCTGAACTTCCGTTTTTAGAAAAAATATACGATCATGGCGTAGCCAATGGTATTGAAGGAATGCAGCGCGTTAGCCCTGAACAAATCAGAGAAATAGAACCCCATGTAAAAGGAATTGATGGTGTACACGTTGGTTGTACCGGAATTATCGATTTCAGAAGAGCCACAGAGGTCATGTGCGAATTGGGGGTTGCCTTACAACTCAACAGTAAAGTGAATCTTGGAGAAGAAGTTTTGGGATTTGAAAGAGACGGTGAGTGGACACAAGTTAAGACCAACAAATCATCCTACAAAGGAAGATACCTGATTGTTTGTGGTGGATTGCAGGCCGACCGTTTGGCAAAAAAAGATGGCGTTGCACTCAAAGAAAAAGTAGTCGGATTTAGAGGTGACTACTATGAATTAGCCGAGCACGCCAAACACAAAGTAAAACATCTTATCTACCCTGTTCCCAATCCTGAATTTCCATTCCTCGGAGTACATTTCACTCGTATGACCGACGGCTCGATCGAATGTGGACCCAACGCCGTTTTCACTTTCAAAAGAGAAGGATATGGAAAGACTGATTTTAGTTTGCGCGACACATTGGACGCTCTGAGTTACATTGGAACGTGGAGATTGTTCATGGGCAATATGAAATACGGATTGGATGAATATAGACGCGCATTTTCGAAAAGACTTTTCTTAAAAACATTGCAACGTCTTATACCCGATTTGACCATGGAAGACATTGTGCCAGGACGCGCTGGAGTGAGAGCACTTTTGCTTCGCGAAGATGGCGACACACGTGATGACTTCCGCATTGAATACACCGATCACAGCATTCACGTTTTGAATGCACCTTCACCCGCAGCTACTGCATCATTGGCTATAGGAGACAATGTTGTAGAAATGGCGGTCAAACATTTTGGATTGATTTAAAAAACAACAATATGAATTTAGCAGATCAAATTAACGAGGATATCAAAACTGCCATGAAAGGTGGTGACAAAGAAAAATTGATGGCATTGCGTGACATCAAATCCAAAATATTATTGGAAGCTACCAAGGACGGTTCGTCAGAGGTAACGGATGATAAAGTGATGTCGATTTTAACCAAACTCAACAAGCAACGAATGGAGAGCATTGAGATTTTCAAAACCCAGGGTCGTGAAGATTTGGTTGAAGAGGAACAAAAGCAAGCAGCCGTTATTCAAGCCTATTTACCACAGCCCTTGAGCAGTGAAGAATTGGAGAAAGCCATTCGCGAAATCATCGCTCAGGTAGGCGCTACCAATCCTTCTGAAATGGGGAAGGTTATGGGTGTAGCTTCCAAATCATTGAGTGGGAAGGCAGATGGGAAAGCCATCAGTGAAATGGTTAAATCATGTTTGGCTTCATAAGTCATGGAAATTATCGGCAGAAGAGAAATGATCCACCTCCCCGAATGGGGAGGTTTTTTCATTCCCGCTAAAATCGACACTGGAGCTTTTAGAACCGCAGTGCACTGCGACTCCTATCAAGAAAAAGAAATTGCAGGCAAAAATTGTCTGGAGGTTATCTTTACTTGGGAAGAAAATGACCACCCCATCGTTGTTCTTTTCGACAAATTCAAAAAACGAGTCATCAAAAATTCCTTCGGACAAACAGAAGAACGTTATTGCGTCAGAACAGCCATTAAAATTGGTCAAAAAACCATCCAAAGCGAGGTCACGCTTACCAACCGATCGGGAATGAAGTATCCGGTATTATTGGGTCGAAAAACCATCGGAAAGAAATTCTTGGTGGACGTCAGTCAAATCAACCTGAACACTTTTTAATTTTACAACATCACTTTGATCAGTGAGCTGATTCCAGTTATCACCACCATCCAAAGCACCCAATTGCGAAATACGCTTTGCTCAACGCGGTTGAGTATCCATTTCCCTATGTTATTGCCCAACAAGGAAATGATAAAGAGAATAGCCAAAAGCGAAACAGCTCCCCATTGCACAAAACCTTCCGAGATATAGACTGCACTTCGGCTCACATCAACCGCCAAATCAATCCACGCGGATGTGGCAATGAAAGAAGCAATACTCAATTGATACCTAGACAAAACCAAGCCACGTATTGCGCCACCAGTGCCCAAAGCTCCAGAAAGCAAACCTGCTACTGAGCCTCCCAAAATGGATAGAATAGGATTTGGGGAAATGGGTTTAGGCTTGTAGAACAAAAAAATCAATCCCAATACAGCTATTAAAATGCTCATCGCAATTTCCAAAAGCTTCCCTGATATAAGAGATCCAAAAAAAGAACCAATGACAACAGTAATCACAGAGGGTATTCCTATCCACAAAACCACTTTATAATCGACACCTTTCCTAAAAAGTCCAATCTTGGTCAAATTACTGAAAACGTGAAAAATCCCTGTGATACCCAAGACTGTTTGAAAGTCGAAGAAAAAAATCGCTATGGGTATAAAAAACAACGAAGATCCAAACCCGCCAATAGTGCCAAGTATTTCGGCCAACAAAGCCAATGAGAAAAATATCAGTCCCTCTTCAACAGAAAGTGAAGCTAGGAGATCAAACATTTTTTTCTACGTACTTGATGATATGAGTGGCAATATCCTTTCCTGTGGCTTGTTCAATCCCCTCCAATCCTGGAGATGAATTCACTTCGATTATCAAAGGACCTCTATCGCTTCGGAGCATATCCACACCAGCAATTCCCAATTTCATAGCGTTGGCTGCCTTGATAGCGGTAATCTCTTCCTCCGGCGTTAACTCAATTATTTCTGCTGTACCACCACGATGTAGATTGCTTCTAAACTCACCCTCCTTGGCCGTTCTCATCATCGCTCCCACTACTTGTCCATCAACAACAAATGCACGAATATCAGCACCTTTGGCTTCTTTGATAAACTCTTGTACAATCACTCGGGCTTTTAAACCATTGAACGCCTCTATTACAGAAACGGCTGCTTTCTCGTTGTCTGCCAATACAACTCCCAAACCTTGGGTTCCTTCCAATAATTTGATAACAACCGGCGCACCGCCAACCTCTTTCAAAGTTCTTTCCACATCCTTGCTGTAATTGGTAAAAATAGTTTTAGGCAATCCCAATCCAGCGCGAGAAAGAATCTGCATACTTCTCAGCTTATCACGAGAACGAACCAAAGCTTGAGATTCCACAGCAGAAAAAACGTGCATCATCTCAAATTGCCTTACAACCGCCGTCCCATAAAATGTAACAGAGGCACCTATCCTTGGAATAACAGCCTGGACATCCTTGATTTCTTGGCCCTTGTAAATTACTTTGGGATTTTTCTTTTCAATCACCAAATTACATTTTAAGTGATCCAATACAAGGACTTCATGCCCCCTGGCTTGACCTGCTTCTACCAATCGACTGGTACTATACAGCTTAGGATTTCTGGATAAGACTACAATTTTCATGAGATATAATACCTTACAATGATACGGCAAGGAATGTAAAGGAGACGTTAATGTTTTTCAAATAATTGTCCCCAACTCTCTTTATTTTTCAACGCCAACTCTTCTTCGATTCTGAATTTTTTCAAAGACAAATAAAACAGATGATAATCTTCCTCGGTCATTTTAGAAATGACATCCATGACAGCATGAAGACCCATTTCACTTCTTTCAAAATCAAATCCTATTTTCCTCTCCGTCAAATTACGCCAAGGGGTGGTATCTGCAACAATCACTGGAAGTCCCATCAAAAGAGACTCTGCAATGGCGTGGCCATAATTCTCTCCTCGTGTAGGTGAAAACAAAAAATGCGCTTGCTGTAACAATGGGTAATAGTCATCCACCCGCAATGAACCCAAAAGTTGAACATCTTGATCAGGATGTTGAGCCACCCACTGCTCTACCTTCTTGGAATATTCTTCATTTTCATGTGGCCCAACCACTAACATTTTCACCTGTTGGGAAAACGGATGTTTGGCCCACCAATCCAGTCCTTCTAAAACACCCTTCTCTTCGCTAAATCGTGTTAGCATGACCCAAACTTGACTTGAATTTGTCCAATTTGGCTCTGCTCTAAAAGTATGAAATGTTGGGATATTGGCATTCAAAACAACCCTTTCTTCTTTTCCGAAATATTCAAGAATGTACTCTTTTTCATGAACGCTAGTGGCTTGCCAAACAACATTCTTTATCCAGCCCAATTTTTTCAATACATATAAAAAGAGCAGTTTTTTCCAGCGCTTGAATTTGATAGCATTTGGATGCAACATGCCTCTTGGCGCCAAAATGAGCTTGTTTGCCAAGTTCATTTTTTTTCTATAACGCAACGGTGCAATCGTAAATCGCTTTGAAAACATCGAATTGAGATACCACACCGAAGACTTGCGCAAAGACATGACCTCCTCTAACCTCGCATCACCAATTTGATCGGATGTAATATACATGACATGAGCGCCATGTTTCCATGTGATCCATTGATTGAACAATACATCTGAGTAGGCGTCTTTATCACCCAAATCACGATCACTTGTGACGATATACGCTCGATCACCCAATAGGGCTGCGATATTCTCAATCGAACGAATGGGACCACCAGCTTTGTAACCTGGCGAAAACCAATCAGAGAAAATTAATATTTCAGGAGAATCGGACATTGTTCTTTTTTAACCAGTAGGATAAAACCACCAAATGCCAGAAGTAATTCCATGACACCTTTTTATCTCCATTTAAAAATCGATTCCACTGTTCTTCTAAATTCAAAGACGTGAAAATAGGAATGTCAAAAATATCACGCAAGGCTTCTGAGCAAAACGAGGCCAATGGCCCTCTCATCCATATTTCCCAAGGAAATGTAAAACCCTTCTTTTTTCGATCATAAATTTCTCGTGGTAATAAATCACAACAAGACTGTATCAACAAATTTTTATCCCAAGGACCCATCTTCAAATTATCCGAAAGGCCTACTACATATTCAACCAATTCATGATCCAAAAAAGGAACGCGCACTTCCAAGGTATGCGCCATCGACATTTGATCTCCATCGCGCAATAAAACATGCGCCATATAACTGCTCATTTCTGCAGCGGAAACACTTTGATACAATTGATCAACTCCCTTATCTTTCCATACATTCAACGGAAAAACATCTGCGAATTGCTCTTCAGAAAAATCTTGCAATTCTTTTAAATCGGTTAGCGTTCGATCTGAACGATACATGGAAAAATTGTCCTTTGAAGTTGCCCCAAAAAAATTGATCATGCGATTTACTTGAACCGAATTCCACTTCAAAGACAATAGCGATTTCAAAGTATCCGAATGAAAAGAAAAGGAGGGCAATTTACTTCTCCAAAAATCTGATTTTTTCAATCTTCCAAAAATTGGATATCCGCCAAAAACTTCATCGCCACCCAATCCAGAAAGAGCCATTTTCACACCTTGTTCCCGTGTAACCTTGGAAACAACAAAGCTATTGATACCATCACCCGAAGGATGGTCCATCGCATCCAAAGCAGGCATCACTCCAGAAAGAAAATCACTGGATTTTAGGAAAATGGTATGGTGATTTGTGTTGTACTTTTTTGCAATAATTTGAGCATATTCACTTTCGTCAAATTCCTTCTCTTCAAATCCAATCGAAAAAGTAGAAACCGCGTGTTCCGAAAATTGAGACATCAGTCCCACTATCACGGAAGAGTCGACACCACCTGAAAGAAAAGCTCCAAATGGAACATCACAGCGCATGCGCCATTCAACACTTCGTTCAAGATGACCTCTCACCATTTTTTGAACCAAAACTTTGCTGTCCATTTCATGTGAAGGTTCTATATTTTGAGGGCTCCAATATTGAAAGCTCTCTACAAATCTCCCCTCTTTCCATACCTTCATTTCGCCAGGAAGAAAAGAAAAAATATCCTTCACAATGGTTCTAGGACACCACACTGTTTGATAGGTAACATACTGCATCAATGAAGTTTCATCCACAACTGGATCAATCACCTCAGTAGATAACAAAGACCGTATTTCAGAAGAAAAGAACAGTGTATTCTCGCGTTCCATCCAATACAAGGGCTTCTCTCCCAACCTGTCTCTCACCATCAACAGCTCCTGTTTTTGAATGTCATAAATGGCTATAGCAAACATGCCATTGAGATATTTCACAAAATCTCGACCCCATCGCTGGTATGCGGCGATTATTACTTCCGTATCCGTATGGGTTTTAAAAGCATATTCTGACTGAAGCAATTGTTTTAACTCAATAAAATTATAAATCTCCCCATTGAAAACAATCACCAATTTCTCATCATTGGAGAACATAGGCTGATGACCTGATTTCCCAGTGTCTATTATTGAAAGCCTTTGGTGACCTAAAGTACAATTATCGACTACATGTGTTCCTTGATCATCCGATCCACGATGAACCATTGTCAGTTTCATTGATTCTAACCATTCGCCATGCTTTTCACGACGCCAATCTCCTATTATACCTGCTACTCCGCACATTATCGTTTACTCAATTTTTCAAGATTTTCAACCCATTGAAAATGGGAGATTGATCTAGATTGTTCCAAAGAAATATTTTTACAATTTTCCCTTTCCTCTTTGCTCCAATTATAGATTGTATTCAATTGAACAGCCATTGCTGCATAATCGCCGACGGGAAAGATAAAGCCATTATCCGGTGATTGTACAAATTGATCTCCTGCACCAACGGCAGAAGTCAAAACCAAAGGCAGTCCTGCAGAAGCAGCTTCATGAACGACTACGCCCCATGGCTCATATTTCGAGGGAAGCAAAAAGACATTCCACTCTCGCCATACTTTTTTCAAAGTCTCAGGTTGGGCAAAACCATGGTAAAATATTTGGGGATGTTGCGGCAATTGTTTTTGAAGAGGTCCTGTTCCCCAAATGTGCAATTGCCATTTATTATTTTGATTAAGAGATGGAATCAGGGCATGTACCACTTCTGGAAAACCCTTCGATTCCACTAGCCTGGCAACAATTCCGATTCGAAAAACAGCTTCATCTCTATGCTCTTGAGTCACATCAATTCCTGTCGTATCCGCGACATAAAATCCCGTGACAATTTGAAGAGGATTGAAAAACAATTTTTCCGCAAACAATCTTTGACGATCGCCTGGAACCCAAGCGGTATCTATATGACGCAAAACCCTCCACCAAAGCCACCATCTGCCCAATTTCATCCGCCAACTTCCATCCCACTGTGTATCAAATGTAACGACCTTTTTTGCCTTGCCCCTTGATTGAATGACTTTGTTATATGAAACATCACTCCAACCTGAAACTACAATTAAATCGTACTCTCCGGATTGATTTTTTTTTATAGTTTCTTCAGGATTCCAAGTGGTTCTATCCACCCATTGAATTTTAGGATGGGAATCTCCCCACTGAAATGGGGCCTCCGCATTCACTGGCCAATAAATAACCTTTACCTCTACATTTTTTTCAGCGGTGTATTTTTCTAAACTAGCTACAAAATAACCCGCAAGTTCACGAAATAAAAACAGAATTTTCTTTGGCTGATTAAGACTCATTGGAAATGAATTTAAACTTGGGTTTCGAGATAAGGTTTTTCTCTGCTGTGTTTTTCTTTTTTGTATAGTAATACAACCACAAGAAAAAAGGGAATCCGCAATAAAAATAATTGCCTTGACGCAACAATTGAAGTGTGATGATCAAAAAACAGGCATTGCTAATGATCCAAATATCATCTCGCAAAGACCAGGACTTCAATACCCAATTGGAAAATAAAAAGTAAGCAAAGAAAATCAACCCAGCCAATCCAGTTTCACTCATCAATCGCAGCGCCATAGAATTAGCATCGGCTTTGTTAAATTCTATATCTACAACGCCCGACATATTGGTTAGAGAAAATCGATCGAAAGCAGTTTCATGCGATCCCAGTCCTGTACCAAAAATGGGATTCTCAGCAAAATTTTCCGAGGCAATGTGGGTGTGATTATACAACACAAAACTACTTCCGTGGATATCATAAGAATATATATTTCCAGTGTTGTAAATCTCGAAGGTTGAGTCTACACGACCTCTAAATTCTTGGTTATTATCGTATGCATAGTTAAATCCGAAAGCCATCAACGGTATAACGAAGAAGCTGTATCTCAAAAAACCTGAATTAAATACCAGCAATAAAATTGAAATCAAAATTCCAAACATACCCACGCCAGACTGTGTCAGAGGGTATGCAATCAAAATAACAAGACTTTGACGAAACGTAATGAATTTCGGATTTTTACGATTCCATAAATTGTACATTGCAACAAATAAAGCAGGAGACATGGTTGATGCGTAATAAGATGGTTCGGAAAATAAAGAATTCATTCGAATACCTCCTCCTTCTGCATAGATTACCCCCCATTTGTTTAGAAGCCATCCGTAATTATACCCTGGAGAAAAACCAATTCGTTGCGTAACCACCTGAACCAATCCAATAGCACTAATGACAAAAGCTGACTTCAAATAAAACTTGAAAAGATATTCCACATCCCCGTCGAATACCTTCATAGCAAACTCAAAGAACGCAACTGACAGGAAAAAACCCATGGTAACTTTGATGAGCTGGGGAAAGGTATTCAATCCCAATTGAACAAAAATGACACCTATTACGAATTCAACTAGAAATATAATAAGCGCATATTTGGGAGGTCCCAATTTGAAAAACAAATAAGGAAGAAAAAGATATCCGATATATCCGATATAAAATTCGAACGGAGCCTTGAACAATACAATCGCGCTCAAGAACAAATTGGCGAATAAAAATATGAGCGTCGCCCTTTTCATTTCTTGAAATTATTGACCCAAGATTCAATTATTTGAATGTGATTACTTCCAACTTGACTCCATCCCCAATTTTCTCTTACTCTTTTGCATGAATTAAGACCCTTCTCATTGATCTTCTCAATCGAAGTTTGATAAACCTCTTCCAAAACTTGGATCAAACACGGTACGGTGACATGTTCCATTACCCAACCATTTTGACCATCCACCATGATAGAATTAGCACCGACATCAGCACAAACAATCGCCATGCCTCTGGCCATGCCTTCCAATATGACTGTAGGCATCCCTTCAGAAATTGAGGGAACAACCAAAACATGATGTTCATCCATAATGCGCATCATTTGGGCTTCATCATTGATTGCCCCCAGATAGACAATTCCCGATTGTTTGTCTTTCAAATGATCCGGGATGGGACCTGCAATGGCCAAATGAATTTCCTTTTTATCACCCACTATAGATTTGTACGCTTTGATCAACTCATTTAATCCTTTCCTCCTTTCAAATCTTCCTACAAAAAGCATTTTTACTTGGTTCCCGCGCTCTTTGGGATAATCTACAAACCAAGATTCATCAATTCCCGATGATATCGTTAATATTTGACAACTTGGAATTCCTTGCTTGCTCAGCAAATCGTTGATTCTACCTCCCAAAGAAACTGTAGCATCAGCATGAGAAATATTCCACTTGGTAACACCTCTCAACATCCACTGCTGGAATCTACTCTTCCAACCAAATGCCTTTTGAAACATTTCCAAACCATGCAGGTGATTGACCACGGGGGGGATTTTTTTTCCTTTTTTTCTCTCTTCTATAAACCTCCACCCACTATATCCTTGCGCAAAAATGACATCATATTGGTCCAGTTCGCCTTTGATTGCTTGAAAAATCAAATCGCTATATGCATAAGATTCTTGGATGTAATGACCTGGCATTTTTCCTCGGTTGGGAAATCTAAAAGTGAAAATAGAGATGCTCTTAAAACTAGACAGTCCAAGCCCCTCCTTAACTTGCGCGTCATTGGGTAATTTTTTATTACCCGTAATGCAATGTGCCAACAACACTTCCTGACCTTGAATCACCAATTGACGCACCAAATTGTAGCTATGCTTTTGCATGCCCCCCAATTCAAATGGGCTGATTCCATCCGTTAAAACAATCCACCGCATATACACTACAATGATAAGCACGATCGTTAAAACGCACCCAATCTAAAATCAAATTTTATCAAGCCTTTTGCTCTTTCAAATTAGCGGGCGAAAGGAATAAACCTTGGTTGGCTTCCCAAATCCACAATTTGCCATTGTAAATGGGTTGTTGCTTGCTTAAAACTTTTAAAGCCTCAATGGATTGAACCATTGCTACAGCCTGCACAACAGGACCCAATGCGCCTCGTTGTTCGCAAGAACCCACCATGTAACCTTTGATTCGGCTATTAAAAAATTGAGAATAGGAAAATCGCTCCCCCTGCTCGTTGGGATAATTGAATGTAGAAACCATTCCATCCCATTGCTCAGAGGCCGCAAAAATCCAAGGGATATCCGTTTTTGATAAAACCGTATCAAGCAGAATTTTCGCTTCTACTTGATCTGCGCAATCCATCACCAAATCAAACTCTTTATGAAAAATGGAGCTTGCGTTATCCGTGGTTAGAAATTCGCTCACTGTGTGCACTTCACAATTGCCATTGTGTTGTTTTGCCCACTGAGCAGCAGCTTCTACTTTGAGCATGCCTGCTTGTTGTTCCTGATAAATCCATTGTCGATGCAAATTATGAATGGCTACACTATCGCCGTCAATCAAGGTAAATTCTTGAATTCCTGCCGAAACTAAGGCCATAAGCACACCCGAACCCAAACCTCCCAAACCCACAATGGCCACATGCGCATTATTAAAACGAGATTGCGCAGGAGCCTCAAAGCCAGGCACTTTTAGTTGTCGATCAAAGCGACGTGAGTGATTCAATTCCATAGATTCTTTGCAAAAATGCACTGATTGAAAAAAAAATTGTTCAGGTATTGCAAAAAATATTACTTTTGACCGCGTTTAACCTTTTAAAACCTCGACATTATGTCAGAAATTGCAAAGAAAGTAACTGCCATCATCGTTGATAAGCTCGGTGTGGATGAAGCAGATGTAAAGCGTGAAGCAAGCTTCACTAATGATTTGGGTGCTGATTCATTGGACACCGTTGAATTGATCATGGAGTTCGAAAAAGAGTTCGGAATCGCTATTCCAGACGATCAAGCAGAAAAAATCGTTACTGTTGGTCAAGCTATCGATTACATCGAAAGCAATACCAAGTAATTAATCCTATTACCCTTTCCTCATGGAACTAAAAAGGGTCGTTGTTACCGGCTTAGGGGCTTTAACGCCCATAGGCAATACGGTACCCGAGTATTGGAATGCCCTGCTAGCTGGGACTAGCGGGGCTAATCTTATTACCCGTTTTGACGCTTCAAAATTCAAAACAAAATTTGCTTGTGAGCTGAAAGGCTTTAATGTAGAAGACCACATTGAGCGCAAAGAAGCGCGCAAGATGGATCCTTACACACACTATGCGATGGTGGTTGTGAAAGAAGCTATCGAAGATTCGGGAATGGATTTAGAAAAAATCAACCGTGATCGTGTTGGTGTTATTTGGGGATCTGGAATCGGCGGATTGTACACTTTCCAACAAGAATGTTTCAATTTTGCCAAAGGAGATGGAACGCCTCGTTTCAATCCTTTCTTCATCCCAAAAATGATTGCCGATATTGCCTCTGGGTATATCAGTATTCAATATGGTTTCCGTGGACCTAACTACACCACAGTATCTGCCTGCGCCTCTTCTAACAATGCAATCATTGACGCTTGCACCTATATCAGATTAGGCAAGGCGGATGTATTTGTTACAGGAGGTTCTGAAGCGGCAATTACTGAAGCAGGTGTTGGAGGATTCAATGCGCTAAAAGCACTCTCTGAAAACAATGAGAATTTTGCAACTGCATCTCGACCTTTTGACCAAACCCGTGATGGTTTTGTCTTGGGAGAAGGTGGTGGATGTTTGATTCTAGAATCATACGAGCACGCTGTAGCGCGAGGAGCCAAGATTTATGCTGAAATTATTGGAGGTGGCATGAGTGCTGACGCCTACCACATCACAGCTCCACACCCTGAAGGGTTAGGCGCTTTGAACGTGATGCGCGCTGCTCTTTCAGATGCCAATATCGATCCTTCTGAAATTGATTATATCAATGTGCATGGAACTTCCACTCCGTTGGGAGACATTCAAGAAGCCAAAGCCATACAAGGTGTTTTTGGCGAACATGCATACAATCTCAATATCTCCAGTACAAAATCAATGACTGGTCACCTTTTGGGTGCTGCCGGAGCCATTGAAGCTATTGCGACGATATTGGCTGTTAAAAATGATATCGTTCCTCCAACCATCAATTTCGCGAACCCCGATCCTGACTTAGATCCAAAATTAAACTTCACGTTTAACAAGGCGCAAGAAAGAAAAGTTCGAATTGCGATGAGCAACACTTTCGGATTTGGCGGTCACAATACCTCTGCCGTTTTCCGAAAAATGGAATGATCTCACTATTTAAGAAATTAAATCCACAAGACAAGGCACTTCTCAGTTTTCTGAAAAGTGCCTTTCGCATTTCTACCCGAAAGTTCTCTCTTTACCAACAAGCTCTTAGACACGCTAGTGCAGCCGAAGAATTGTTTCCTGGTATTAAAAATTCAAACGAACGTCTTGAATTTTTAGGAGATGCCATCATCGATTCCATTTTAGCCCACTATTTATTTGATCATTACCCCGACAAAACTGAAGGAGAAATGACCAAGATGAAAAGCAAGGTTGTAAGAAGAGACAACCTAAACAGAATCGGTGAAAAAATTGGAATTCGTGCGTTACTTCAAGTAGAAATCGGCCGACAAGACTTACATGAAAGCATGTTGGGAAATGCGCTAGAGGCATTGATTGGCGCGATTTATCTGGACAAAGGTTACGACTCAACCCGAATGACCGTTCTTGATTTTTTTGTTCGTCATGGTTTAACAGAAACCATTCACGATGAAATCGATAGCAAAAGCAAATTACACGAATGGTCTCAAAAGAACAAGCACGTGCTGAGTTTTCCAGTTGTGCAGCACAAACAAGTTCATGGATCTAGCCTGTATACCATCCATGCCATCATCGATGGTGAAATTCAAGGTGTAGGAGAAGGTCCTTCTAAAAAAAGTGCTGAACAAGTAGCCGCAAAACAGGCTTGCGAAAAGCTAATGCTTTAACGCATTTTTCATTTTTTACTTTCCTACTTACTTTTGCTCAAAAGCAATCGTATGAGCTATCCAATGCAATCATTCCTACAAGAAGAATTAAAGGCCATTCAAGAGGCCGGATTATTCAAAAAAGAACGCATCATCATCACTCCTCAAGATGCGGTGATCAAGACAACTGAGGGTAAAGAAGTATTAAATTTTTGCGCCAACAACTATTTGGGTTTGTCGAGTCATCCCATGGTTTTACAAGCTGCAAAAGACGCCATTGATTCGCATGGATTTGGAATGTCCAGCGTCCGATTCATCTGCGGTACTCAAGACATTCATAAAACATTAGAGAAGAAAATTGCTGAGTTCTTACATACAGAAGATACCATTTTATATGCCGCCGCATTTGATGCCAACGGCGGGGTATTCGAACCCTTGCTGGGAGAACAAGACGCCATTATCAGCGACGAATTAAATCACGCCTCTATCATCGATGGAGTAAGATTGTGCAAAGCGCAAAGATTCAGATACAAAAACAATGACATGAGCGATTTGGAAACCCAATTGCAAGCTGCAGCAGGAGCTCGATTTAAATTGGTGGTAACCGATGGCGTTTTTTCAATGGATGGTTATGTAGCGCAATTGGACAAAATTTGCGAATTGGCCAAAAAATATGGCGCGATGGTAATGGTGGATGAATGCCATGCCACAGGTTTCATTGGAGCCACAGGCAGAGGAACAGTAGAATTGAAAAATGTTCTTGGCAAAGTAGACATCATCACAGGCACTTTGGGCAAAGCCTTGGGTGGCGCAATGGGAGGATTTACCACAGGTCGCAAGGAAATCATCGAATTACTTCGTCAACGTAGCCGTCCTTATTTATTCTCCAATAGTTTGGCTCCATCAATTGTGGGTGCATCCATTGCTGTATTCGACCTCTTGTCTTCTACAACAACATTGCGTGACAAACTGGAACAAAATATTGCCCGTTTCAAAACGGGAATCAAAGCCGCTGGTTTTGACATCAAAGATGGGGATTCTGCTATAGTTCCAGTAATGCTATATGATGCGAAATTGGCTCAAGAATTTGCCGATGCCCTTTTGGAAGAAGGCGTTTATGTAATTGGATTTTTCTATCCCGTTGTTGCCAAAGGACAAGCGAGAATTCGCGTTCAACTTTCCGCAGCGCACGAACCTGAGCATATTGATAGAGCCATTGCTGCTTTCACCAAAGTAGGTAGAAAGCTCAATGTAATTCAATAATGCCCAAGGCACTGATCATTGGTCAGGGCATTGCGGGCTCTGTTCTGGCTCTTCAAATGATTGAAAAAAAGTGGGAGGTGATGGTGATCAACGATCCATCCCTTCCCTCTTCTTCTCAACATGCGGCAGGGTTGTGGAATCCTGTTTCCTTCAAGCGAGTAACTGCGCTGAACGATATTGACTTGTACCTACAGACACTGCATGCTTTCTATTCACATCAAGAAAAAGAATTGGATGCAAAATTCTTCCATCCCATTTCGGTAGCCCGAATTTTTCCCACTGAAGATTACAAAATCCTTTGGGAGAAAAAACAAGAAACGCAAAAAATGGGGCCATTGGTTCAAACTGGGAATGGTAACATCTCTCCATGGAAAGCGCCGCTGGGATGGGGACAAGTAAAGGGTTCTGGGTGGTTGAATGTTCAAGAATTTTTAAAGTCGACCAAAAATTTTCTTCAAAATAAAAAAGCTTATCAAGAGATTTTTTGGAATGAAAATGATGTTCAAAATGTCAATGAAGGAATTGTCTATCAAGGCATCGAGTATGATTTTATAGTGTGTTGTACCGGGCTATCCAGCACAACCAAAAAATGGGAAGCTGTCCGTATCATTCCCAACAAAGGTCATTTGGTTGAATTTGAAAATAACCAGCTTGATGATCAGTTCGTATACCATTTCGGAAACTTTTGTCTTCCATTGGGCCATCATCGTTGGCGACTTGGATCCACTTATGAGTGGGATAACGCTGACACCAATGTTGATGAGCAACAAGTTTCGAACTTGTTGAATAACTTGAAGGAAAAATGTCCAGTAGAAGTTCGTGTTACCAAGACCTACGTAGGACATCGTCCTACTGTGCATGATCGATCCTCAATCATTGGCCGTCATCCACACTTTTCGCAATGGGCTATTTTCAATGGCCTGGGGACCAAAGGTGTTATGAATGCGCCTTACATCGCGAGCTTATTGATTGAGAATCTTGAAAACAACGATCCCATTCCAAAAGAATACTCCGTTGATCGTTTTTTTTTAACCGCGTATTGATTAACAATACAAGGTGAATAGTAAGCCGGACTGATGAAGCTAGTCTGCGTTGGGTATCCATATATTCGTATATGGCCAAGTGGATTCTAAAAATTTCCATGTTCCTTTTGGGGGTTTTACTCTCCCATCAATTGCTTTCGCAAAAAATTGACGAAAGCGATACGCATGCAATGATGCAGGCCAATTTCTTGTATCAATTTGCCAACAACAGCAATTGGCCCAGTAACATGAAGTCAGGTTCCTTTAAAATATACATTGTTGGAAATCATTCCGTATACGAGCATTTGCAGTTAAAATATGGCCAACAATACATAGGAAAACAGCCGATAGAGATTTTTGAGTTGAGCCCGGGCGCTAACTTAGACAATGCACATGTTGTCTTTATCGACAAATCTAAAAAAGCGGAATGGAGCACTTTTCAAAAATCGCTCAAGAATAGATCCACATTGCTCGTCAGCAATTGGGAAGGGGCACTTTCCGCTGGGTCTCATATTAATTTCAAAAATATCAATGGAAGTGTTCGGTACGAAATGAACGAGACAGCCATCAATGAACACCAAATACAAGCGGGTTTAAAAATTATACAATGGAAAGTCAATCAATAAAAACATCTTGCATTGTCATATTGTTTCTCTCGCTTTTTACAGGCGCATGGGGCCAACATCCCATGACGGATCAGGTGATTCTGAATTACGAGCAGAACAAGGAAATCGAAAAATCCATTGACCAAATGAAACTTGCCCTGAAGCAAGAAGGATTGGATCCAACGGCGCATTACACCATGGGATTTCTCTACAAAGAATTGTACAAAAAATACCCTAAAAATGAAAATACCAACCAGGCCCGAGAGCAAGCCATGGTGGCGTTTCAGGAAGCATTGTCACATCAACCCGATCCAAAACTGCAAGAAAATATTTATTACGCTCAACGCTATATCGTGAGCACATACTACAATGATGCTTTGATGAAGGCCCGCAGTTTTCAAAAAGGAAACGAAGGTGCCGCGGACGCTTCCTTTGACTACTTCATCGCTTGGAATCAAAAACTTTCTGAGCCTCAGCCCTTGCGCTCACTACAAGTTGAATTTGAAAAAAAGAAAGCCGAACGCTATTATGAATTTTGGGAACAAACTGACTCTAGTCTCTACTATCCACACAAATGCATAGCGCTCTATCAAAAGATACTTAAAGAAGATCCTACGGATTGTGAGTCGCTGCACAACCTAGCTATTCTCTTTTACAACATTGGGGTATTTAAAATTAAAAAAATAGACAACAATGCCGAGATCGATCAATTACTATCGATTCAAGAAGATGCGCTTCATCTGTTTTCGCAGGCTCTGCCATTTGCTCAAAACACATTTCAAGAATGCCCCAAAAACGCTTCTCAATACAAAGCATTGATGTATATCCATCGATCGTTGGGAAATGAAGAAGAATACCAGAGATTAAAATCAGAAGCACAGAAACTATACCCCAATGAATAAGATGCGCTTTCCCATATCACTTCGATTGTTCCTAGGATTTGGCATTTTCATCTTGGTTTTATTGGTGGCACTTTATTTTGTTCAAATCACACTTTCAAAAGCTGAAAAAGTGAACAATCAGTTGAACAATGTTCACATGCCTTCTTTAACTGCCTGCAGAAACTTGCTGTTGAGCATTGAAGAATCCTTGGAGCTGAGCAAGCAATGGGCATTTGTACAACGAGGGGAAGACCACATTGAAAAAAGAAAATTCAACATGCTCGTTGATCAAACCATTCCATTGCAGCTAGCGACCATCGATAGCCTGCAACCCTTTTGGATTGACGAGCAAAAACAAGAATGCAGTTGGATACAGCAAGAATGGGATACTCTTCAAATGTATTATTCAGAATTAAGAACCACACTCAACAATTTCGAAAGCTATCAAGATCCATTTAAAATCATCACTGCTGAAGACTTGTTTTTAGAAGGAAAAGGAATTCCACAAAAAATAAAAAGACTACAGTACTTAATACAAGACCAGCTCAATCATTTTCATAACCAAATCAAGCAAGAACAGGCTTTGATGAATCAGTCGTTTGAGGAACTATACATTCTTCTTGCTGGACTCAGTATTCTCATTATTCTGTTGGGGTTTGTTATAGGTTATGTGACAAGTCGCACCATTACTACTAGAATTCTCAAAATTCGAAGAATTTTGAAAAAACTATCTTTTGGTGTTTATGACAATCAACTACTGAAATTTGCCAATGATGAAATAGGAGATATGGGCATTGCCGTAGAAAAACTAATTGGTAATTTTGAGAAAACAAAAGACTTTGCCACCGCAGTTGGTCAAGGTAACTTTGATACCGAATTTAGTCCGCTTTCTGAAAAAGATGAAATGGGGCAAGCATTGATTCAGATGAAATCCGATTTGTATGCTTATCGCAATCAGATGGAAGAAAAAGTTTCAGAACAGACCCAAGAACTGGTAAATCAAAAAAACCAGAGTGACTTTCAGCGAGAAGAAATTGAAAGGCTTTATGGAGATCTTAGATCGAGCATAACCTACGCCAAACGATTGCAAGATTCCATTCTACCCAACACTTCAACGATAAAAAAAATCCTACCCCAACACTTCATTCTTTTTCTCCCGAAAGATGTTGTGAGTGGTGATTTTTATTGGGTGCAAGACCAAGGCAACAAAAAACTATTTGCCGCTGCAGATTGCACAGGTCACGGCGTTCCCGGCGCCTTCATGAGCCTTATTGCCCACAATGCCCTCAATCATGTATCTAAAGTATATACCGTTCCAGGCCAAATTCTAAATCAAGTCAATCGCATCGCTTCAGCCGCATTTCACTCCGAGGACAATGAGCAGATCAAAGATGGCATGGACATCGCTTTATGTTCATTGGATACAACCACCCTTAATCTTGAGTTCAGTGGAGCCCAAAATTCGTTGTACATCATTCGAAAAGATGAATTGATAGAAATCAATGCAGAGAAAAGAAGCATTGGTATAGAAAGCAAAGAACACCGCTTATTTTCCACGCATACATTCCAATGCGAACCTGGAGACATGTTGTATGTATTCAGTGATGGATATGCCGATCAATTCGGTGGTCCCAAGAATAAAAAATTCATGCGCAAACAGCTCAAAGAAGTACTCATTCAAAACGCGCATCTGGACATGCCTGAACAGCAGGATATCCTGGCAAAGACGCTTGATAATTGGAAAAATGGTGAGGAACAGACCGATGATATTCTCATCATGGGCGTTCGCGTTTAATCTTTTAATTCACTTGGAATAATACAAACAGGAATGGGAAGCATTTTGTGCTGATTAGCATTGTTCAATCGGGTATAAATCTGAAGAACCGTGCGCTGTCTTTCACCAACATTTTCCAAATCAAACAAAGAAAATTCCCATTTCCCATTTTTGCGATGACCATGTTTTTCGCACCAATTCATCGCCCATTCTAACTCTGGATATGAGGCACCAATTTGATCCTCATCCGATCGATCATCTTCCCACAATCCATCTGTAGGTGGAGCTATTAAAATTGAATGGGGAACTCCAACAAGCTCGGCTAATTTGGAAACTTCTGATTTGGTCAAATCAGCGATTGGCGAAATATCCACTCCTCCATCACCATATTTGGTGAAGAAGCCTACTCCAAAATCCTCAATTTTATTTCCTGTACCCGCCACCAAAGACTGTCGAATACCTGCATGATAGTACAACGTCAACATCCGGAGACGAGAACGAGTGTTGGCATTGGTCAGATGCATGACATGTGCATCCTCACTGTTTTCCCAGTCCGCAATTAAAGAATCAAAACTCGAAGTCAAATCAACTCGCTTTCCGGTGACGTTGGAAAAACGATCTTGTAACTGCTTGATGTGTTCTTGCGCGCGTGACACTTGTTGCAGGGGCTGATGAATGGGCATTTCCAACAACAACGTTGGCAAGCCAGTCATAGCGCACAATGTCGATGTCAGGGCAGAATCAATGCCTCCGCTTACACCGACAACAAAACCTTTTTGAAAATTGGCCTCCGCATAATGCTTCAGCCAACCAACTATGTGCTCAGCAATCGAAGAAAAATTCATTAAAATAAAATTCCAACATTAAGTTCAATCATATTCGCAGATATTTTGCGACTGGTTTTCTGAACCGATTTTTTATCACTTGAAAATGCAGGTACACCTGAAGTCAATTGAACAACATCACTACTCGGCTTATACAAACTCAACAATCCGCCATTGTAGCTTATTCCAGCCATTAATGCAGTAGTTCCTGAAATAGGATATTCCAAGCCAAATGCGGCAATCATACTAGCACGAAATGGCATCAGTTGTTGTTGAATGTCATTGCCCGTATCGGTAACGACCTGTCCAACACTTTGAGAAAAAACATTTGAGCTACCATTTTGCTGATAATTTTTTTGATAAGTATCATCGCTATAGGCCTTGTACAAATACCCCACACCAATACCAAATTGTCCCCAATAAGTTATCCCCGCAATTGGAGAAGTACGCAATTTCAAAGTCAAAGGAATTTCAATATAAGTCAATTTGTAATCGCGAGTCAGATTGTAGATGCTCGTTGTATCGTTGGCTGCTTCTGTATAAGAGAACTGCGTTTGACCTCCCATTTTGTAGACATTTACTCCAGTTCCGACGGCATATTTTTCTGCAAACATTTTATCGATAATCAAGCCATAACCCAAACGCAAAGGCGCTTTGGAAATAGCAATATCTCCATTTTCCGATCTCATGTAAGACACATTCGGACTCAATTTTACACCAATTTTATAACCGGAAATTTGGGCTTGCGTCACTACCATCGATATCATTGCCAATAAGGCTAGGATTACTTTTTTCATCTGTTTCGTTTTAATGAATTAACTTGCACTGCAAATGCTACGCTAAGCTAATGATGAATTGGGAATCAAAAAAAATAATTATTGGTGTTGTCATGATTTTGCTTTTTGGGGCGGGTTGTGATGAGCACAACGACCCCAGAAAAAATGTCGAAGTCAATCCAGAAGAGATTTCACCACTTCAACATTATCGATTGGATTCTTTGGTTTTTCATCCCAAGAACTGGAACGAAAACAAAAATCAAATCACCCAACTTCCCAACAAAATTGGATGCATGTATCTGGAAGAAATCATGAGGATGGGCGCCTGCCAGGACTCGTCAACATTGTTCACGTTGCAGCAATTTGCAAATTTCAAGGACATGAAAGACCTTCAAATTGCCATTGAAAAAAATCATTCGAATCAAGACGTTCAAGATTATTTATCACAACTTTCGCATGCTTTTTATCGAACTGCTAAACAACTGCCGAAAGAGAAAAATCCACAGATCATTTTCATGAATAGCGGACTAGCCGTTGCCTCTTATGCCAAAGACAATAATTTGTTCATAGGCTTGGACTATTATCTGTACCCAGACCCATTGGTCAAGGAATTTCCCTCTGATCGATTCCCGCAATACAAGAAGAAAAACATGCAGAAGCAATACCTTGTTTCCAATGCTGTTTTCAATTGGATGAGCGCTCGATACAACGATTACGACACCATTCCACCGGAGAAAAATGATTTCCTGAACGCCTTAATTTATACGGGGAAAATCATGTACGCCTTGGATGTTGCCCTACCGGATATGGCCGATTCGACCAAAATGATGTGGACAGCACAAGAATACAATTGGGCATTAGAAAACGAATTGAATATCTGGAAAGAAATGGCCAAACAAGAAGTTATGTTTGGAACTAAACCGGAAGAAATTTACAAGTGGTTTGTGGAAGCGCCATTCACCAATGCAGGAAATCTGCCACAGAATTCCTCTCCTCAATTGGGATTGTGGATGGGATGGAAAATTGTAGGGGCCTACATGGAAAAAAATCCAACTGTCACCATTGAGCAGTTGTGGAAAGAAAGAAACAATCAAAAAATATTATCGTCATTTAAGCCAAAAATTTAGTCATGAGTAAAAATTCAAATATTGTCATCGATATCGAATTGGATGAGAATAAAGTTGCCGAAAACATCTCTTGGGAAGCTTCAGAAACAGGGGATAGAAGAGATGCCAAAGCCATGATTTTAGGATTTTGGGACAAACAAGAACGCAATACTTTGCGCATTGACTTGTGGACCAAAGAAATGACGGTTGAGGAAATGAAGTTTTTTGTTCACCAAACCATTCTCACACTTTCGGATAGTTTTGAGAAATCTACTGGTGATCACAAAATGGCAGCCACCATGCGTGATTTCTGTGACTATTACGCAGAAAAAATGAATGTAGGTCCCAATCAATGAGGTTGCCGAAATAAGGAGTACGACTCCTCTATTTTTTCGTGATTTTCATTTTCTCCCTTCAAAGTGATATGCACTTCGTTTCCTTGAATGTGATAAATAATCACTTGCGGAAAATCGTGCTGAAAATTGTTTACCTCTAAATAATTTCTTCTCACTTTGTGCAAACGAAAGCAAGTTGGATTCATAGTCATATTGGGATGAGCACAATATTCATATCCCCACTCCTTGGCAATTAGCTCAAATTTTTCTTGAAAAACAGTATCCGATTCTTCTATGATCCAGGCACTTCCGTAGGACTCACACTTCCAATCTGAAATATTCCATTGTTCAAATGAAACTGCCTCACCTGAGGTTTTTCCTTTCCATGTTCCAGACATATTGGCAATAAAACATTGCGGTGATTTGCATCCAGTAACAAAGATGAATGTGCTCCAAACCAAAAACAATTTCTTGTTATATTGCAACAAATTGTAAAGATTACTATAACTCATTTTACAAAGCAAAAACGAAAGATAATGAACACACAACAAAAAAGAGCATTCACTGCATTGATCATGGTTTTCTTTTTCTGGGGCTTTGTTGCTTCTGGGAATGACATTCTTATTCCTGTTTTTCGCAAAGCTTTGGATTTGAGTCAAACACAATCGCAAATGGTTTCATTTGCTTTTTATGTGGCGTACACTGTTGGGTCCATTGCCTACGTATTGATTTCAAAATTGCGAAAAAAGGACATTCTCGCTAGCATAGGATATCGCAAGGGATTGGCACTTGGTCTTGCCATCAGCGCTTTGGGAACTGGAATATTTTATCCAGCAGCCCAACATTATGTATCAGCAGAAAAACAATATCAAGAGGATCTTGTGGCCTACTACGATCGCATGACCATGATGCATTCTGGCCAATTGACTTTGGACTTTTATGACCAAAACGAGAAAACCAAAGTGGAGGCTCAATTGCAATTCAAAGAAGCCAAAAACACTTCTTTTGTCCTGTTTATTTCGGGTTTATTTATTGTAGGTCTTGGTTTTTCATTACAACAAACAGTTGCCAATCCGTTGGCTATCGTTTTGGGTAATCCATCAGAAGGTAACAATCGTTTGAGTTTGGCTGGTGGAATCAACAATATTGGAACCACCATAGCACCGCTCATTGTATCGTTTGCCCTCTTTGGAAAAGTAGGTGGCGATAATGCATTGGATGTCGGCGCAGTAAAAATTCCTTATCTCATCCTGGGCCTAGCATTTTTGGCAGCGGCCTATTTCTTTTTAAGAAGCTCCATTCCTGATCAAATCGAAAGCAATGAAGAACATGCGGCGCAAGATTCTCAAAAAAGTGTTTTCAAATATCCGCAATTGGTCCTTGGAATGATTGCCATCTTCGTTTATGTCGGAGTAGAAGTGTCTACTGCCTCTAACTTACCTGAATTCATGAAACAAAAATTGCATACTCATGAAAGCAATATTGCTCCGTATGTATCGCTGTTTTGGGCCAGCTTGATGATTGGACGTTGGACTTCTGCAGGAATGGTTTTCGCTAAGAGTGAACTTCAGAAAATGATCTTCCGTTTAGCCTTGCCTTATGGTGCATTTGGAATTTTTCTTTTGAGCAACGCCATCGCTGGAAGAGATATCACCGTATTCCTTCCCTATGCTGGAGTGATCGCCATTCTGGTTATCGCTGATTATTTGAGCAAAGGCGTACCGACAAAACAATTGATGATCTATTCTGCGGGAGGTATCCTGGCCTTGCTCATCGGTATTTTTGGAGAAGGCATGACCAGCGCTTATGCCTTTATCAGTGTGGGTCTTTTCTGTTCGACACTTTGGCCATGTATTTACACATTGGCGATTTCAGGTCTTGGTGCTAAAACCAATGAAGCATCTGGATATTTGATCATGATGATCATGGGAGGTGGATTTATTAGCGTTTCTCAAGGCGCATTGGCAGAAGTGGGAAGCATTGGTATACAAACTTCTTATTGGGTTGGCGTATTGTGCTTCCTGTATCTTGCCTTCTACGGCTTGAAAGCAGGACAAATCCTCAAAAAACAAGGCTTGAGTTTAGAGCCCGTTCAAGGAGGCGGACACTAATTCCCAAAATATCCAAACCTCAGGATTTCCTTCATTTTTTTTCCCGCGTAAGTGGGTCGGTATCCCTTATTTTTGTTTCATTCTAAAAACCAAAATTGATGAAACAAATTTTTGTACTGGCCTTAGCTGTCGTCGTGGCTGCTGCTCAAGGTCAGGCTCAGAATATTCGCTTCAGCGAATATGATCTCAAAAATGGTCTTCATGTAATCTTACACGAAGATCACTCTACCCCCATTGTTGCCGTAACCGTGCTCTACCATGTAGGTTCAAAAAATGAAGTGGTGGGTCGTACAGGCATGGCGCATTTCTTCGAGCATTTGTTGTTTGAAGGAACAGAAAATATCGGTCGCGGAGAGTACGCAAAATATGTAGAGAATGCAGGTGGAGGATTAAATGCCAATACATCGCAAGACAGAACTTTCTATTATGATTTATTGCCCAGCAACCAACTCGAGTTGGGTCTTTGGTTGGAAAGTGAGCGCATGATGCATGCAAAAGTTGAAAAAGAAGGAATCGAGACACAACGTGAAGTTGTCAAAGAAGAAAAACGCCAACGTTACGACAACCAACCTTATGGTAATCTCTTTCCAGAAACTTTGAAAAGAGCTTACAAGAACAACACATACGCTTGGGCTCCTATCGGTTCATTGGATGATTTGAACGCTGCGAAAGACCAAGACTTCGTTGATTTTTACCACATGTACTATGTTCCCAACAATGCCACATTGAGTATTGCCGGAGATTTTACGCCAGAGCAAGCCAAGAAATTAATCGAAGCTTATTTCGGACCTATCGCAAAAGGAAAAGACATCGTTCGTCCAACCTTTCAGCCAGAGGCCAAAGGAGAAGTTCGCGACGTATTGAAAGTAAAAGACCAATTGCCTTTGATGGTTCAAGCATACCGCATTCCAGCGCAAGGAACTCCTGAATTTTATGCCGTTGATATGATCAACACCTTGTTGTCCAATGGTACAAGTTCTCGATTAAATAAAAGTGTCGTAGAGGATAAAGAGTTGGCGATTTTTAGCGGTGCATTTACCTTTAATCTAGAAGATCCAGGATTGACATTGGCTTACACAGTAGCCAACATGGGCGTTGATGTAAATGAACTTGAGAAAGCGGTGAATGACGAGTTTGAGCGATTGAAAACTGAACCCATCACTGACGAAGAGTTTCAAAAACTACGCAATCAAATCGAAAGCGACTTCATTTCACGCAATTCCAGTATGGCTGGCATCGCTGAAAGTTTAGCCAATTATCACACCTACTACGGCGATACCAATTTGATCAATACAGAAATTAATCGCTACATGAAAGTCACCAAAGAAGATATGATGGCTGCAGCAAAAAAATACTATACAGCGGACAATAGAGTGACCTTGTTCTTCGAACACGATCCAAGTTTGTTAGAAAAATAATACTGAAATTTCCATGAAAAAATATATCGTTTCGATTTGCCTCATGACCCTTTCATTGGGAATGATGGCGCAGAAAATTGACCGTTCCAAAGCACCTGCTGCTGGACCGGCTCCAAAAATTCAAATTGGTGCTTACCAATTGTTCACGCTCAACAATGGATTAAAAGTCATTGTTGTAGAAAATCACAAATTGCCAACAGTATCTTATTCTTTGCAATTGGACATTGATCCCATCAAAGAAGGTGACAAGGCTGGCTACACTTCAATGGCTGGTTCATTGATGAGCGCGGGAACAGAAACCAAAACCAAAGATCAAATCAGCTCTGCAGTTGATTTCATTGGGGCGCAATTCTCAACGGGTTCGGATGGAATCTATGGTTCTTGTTTGACCAAACACAGCGAAACATTGTTGAACATTATGAACGACGTGTTGTTGCACCCATCTTTCCCTGAATCAGAATTAGAAAAAGATCGCAAGAAAGCAATCAGTGCTTTGGCATCTGAAAAAACGGATCCAAACTCCATTTCGTCTCGCATTGGGAACATGGTGAAGTACGGAAAAAATCATCCTTATGGTGAACAACAAACTGAAGAGTCTTTGAAGAATATTACCCGAGAAGATTTGGTCGGTTTCTACAACACTTATTTCAAACCCAACGTTTCATATTTGGTTATCGTAGGAGACATTTCCGTTGACCAAGCCAAAGCACAAGCCGAGAAATATTTTGGATCATGGGCAAGCGCCGATGTTCCAAAATTGAAGTTCCGCGCTCCCAAATATCCTGCAGCCAACGAAGTAGTATTTGTACCTGTGCCCGGCGCCGTTCAATCTGTTATTGATATTACTTATCCTGTAGATTTATTGCCAGCAACCAAAGATGCTTTGGCTGCGAGTGTATTAAATAACATCCTAGGTGGTAGTGGATTTCAAACACGCTTGATGCAAAATCTACGTGAAGACAAAGCCTACACGTACGGAGCATATTCCGAGATTGTTCCAGATGACTACATCGGATATTTTAGCGCTGCAGCCAGTGTTCGTAATGAAGTAACCGATAGCTCTATCACACAGTTGATGTATGAAATCAGTCGTTTGACCACTGAGTTGGTGGATGACAAAACTTTACAAATCGTCAAAAACATCATGACTGGACAATTTGCTCGTTCTTTAGAACGCCCACAAACTGTCGCTCGCTTTGCAAAAAATATCGAACGCTATCACTTGCCCAAAGATTTTTATGAAACCTATTTGGAGCGCTTAAATGCCATCACAGCAGAAGATGTAAAGAATATCGCTTCTCGCATTTTGTTGCCCAACAATGCATACATCACCGTAGTTGGAAACAAAGAAATTGAGAAAACGATTTTACCTTTTGATAAAGACGGAAAGATTTTGAAGTTCAATCCTGATGGAACGGTCTATGTTGAGATGAAACCAGTACCTGCAGGAATCACAGCAGAGACTGTTGTCAACAATTACATCAACGCCATTGGCGGTGCTGACAAGATTGGAAAGATTCGTTCTATTGAGCAAAAAGGATTGTTGGATGTAGGCATGGCCAAATTGGACATGAATACCAAAATCATCCCCAACGAAGCATTGAAAGTAACCATGTCCATGAATGGAAATCCGATGATGATCCAAACATGGGATGGTACGCAATTGAAGATGTCTCAAATGGGACAAAACATAGAAGCCGATGCTGCTGCTATCCAACAAGCCAAAATGCAATGCGACTTATTGGCTGAACTTCACGCCAAAGATTTTGGAGTAACCAGTGTATTAAAGGGAATCGAAGTGTTGAATGGTAAAGACGCCTACATCATTGAAAATACAGATTCTTTCGGAACAGTTTCGTCTGACTATTACGATGTAGCTTCTGGAATGAAGATCAAATCTGTAAGTGTTCAAAAGCAGGATGATAAAACGGTTACCTCTGAGACCTTGTACACAGAATACAAAGAGGTAGAAGGAATAAAATTTGCTTCTCGCATCAAGACTTCTTCTGCTGGACAATCGATGGAAGTGGTGATCAACGAAATCATCTTAAACGCCAAGATGAAGAAAAAAGACTTGGTGAAGTAATAGAAAATTCATTGTCAATAAAAAGGGTCGCGCTCGAATGCACGACCCTTTTTTTATGCATAATTTCACAGCATGAGTCAACCCATTGTTCAGATTACAAACGGAAATATTTTTCATGGAAAAACACTTATTCTAAGTGATTTGAATTTTGATATTCAGCCCGGAGAATTCGTTTATCTCATTGGAAAAAGTGGAAGCGGTAAAAGCAGTTTTTTAAAGACGCTGTATTCTGACCAAGATATTCAGGCGCAACATGCAGAATGCTGTGGCTATAATTTGCTCAACATCAAACGCAAGGAAGTCCCATTTTTGAGAAGAAAAATCGGAATCGTATTTCAGGAATTTGAGCTTTTGAACGACCGTACGGTATTTGAAAATCTTGCCTTTGTTCTTCAAGCCACTGGTTGGAAAGCTGAATCTGCCATGAAAAGCAGAATCGAAACCTCTCTTGAAAGCGTTGGCTTGCATGACAAAGGGGATAAAAAGCCCCACCAATTGAGCGGAGGTGAACGCCAGCGTGTTGCCATTGCTCGTGCATTATTGAATACACCTTCTTTGATCATTGCAGATGAACCAACAGGAAATCTCGACCCGCAAATGAGCATGGAGATTACCGAATTACTTTATCAAATTTCACAGTCTGGAACCGCTGTATTGATGGCTTCACACGATTACATTGCCATGCAAAGATTTGTTGGTGATGTTTGGGTATGTCAAGGTCAATCCATCAAACGTGCCGAACCCCGATGAACCGCATCAGCGTCATCATTGCCTGTTATAATTCAGGTGCACTTTTAGAACGCGCCATTTTATCGGTCATTAATCAATCCATGAAACAAGTTCAATTGATTGTAAAAGACAATTACTCTACCGATCCCACCACCATTCAAATCCTCCGTCAATACCAGGATCAAATCACTTGGATTCAACAAAATGACATCGGTATTTATGACGCCTTCAATCAAGCCTTAGAAAAGGCCAACGGTGAGTGGATTTATTTCATGGGTGCCGACGACCAATTGGCAGACGAAAATGTATTGTCCAATTTAATGAAATACGATTTTGTTCCAAAATACAAAATAATTACCGGTGATATCTTAAATCAAAACATCCAAAGCAGATGGGTGCCTAATCGATTTCATTCTTCTTTTGGACCAAAACTTTATTGGAAAAACGCAGTACACCAACAAAGCTGCTTGTATCACCGAGATTGCTTTACCCTCTTTCAATTTGACGCCAAGTGGAAAGTGTTGGGTGATTATCAATTCCATTTGAAACTATACCAATCCAATTTCAAACGATTAGAAACTTCTCTTCTGATTTGCGCGTGCGATGCTGATGGCATATCGAAAAAATTCAATGCTCGCCTTTATGAAGAGGAATGGGAAATGAAAAAAGAAACACTTTCTGGCCCAATACTGTGGTTCAATTTTCCTTGGATCCAAATAAAGAAATGGCTTAAAAGCGCTAACAACTGAGCTCTTTGATCCAAGTTTGAATCACCTTTACTTCATTCTCCCAAACTTCCTTAGATCCCGCTAAAGCCGCATTATTTTTCCATGTTTCATATTGAGGACTATTCAGTATGGACTGAATCTGCTCAGCCATAGCTTTAGGTTCCCAATCTCGCAATATTTGACCAGCCTCGTGTTGCTGCAAAGTGCGCTCTACCTCTACCATTGGACTGGCCAATACTGGAATTCCAGCTTGCCAATAATCAAACAATTTATTGGGCAAAGACAACCGATAATTTTCATGTTTGGGCTTATCCAAACTCAAACCCAAATCACAACGTGCAGTTATCGACATCAGCTCTTGATAGGGCAATCGATCCATAAAGATGACATTGCTGGAAGCCATCGCTCGCATGCTTGGAATGGCTCTCCCTGACCCAATGACATACAGTGTTATCTCTGGAAGATATTGCATGGCTTGAACCAACTCCTCGCCACCTCTGTCCGGATCGATATAGGCACCTTGCAAAATAATTTTCGGACCAGAATTCAATGGAATCTTTACTGAAGAATCATTCTTCCATCGAGTAGGTACATTGCGCACCACGTGCATGTCCACTTGATAAAGACCGCGGTATATTTTGGCAATGGATTCATTTACTGTCAGACAACGCTGAAGACCGGGTAAACAAAATTTTTCAACTCGTTTCCAAATTCCTTTGATGAATGGCCGGCCTGTTAAACCTTCCGCCTCAGTATACCACTCATGGCTATCATAAATCAATTCGATACCGCGCATCGCGCAAATCAAGTGTGCAGGAAGGAGGGTATCCAAATCATTGGACCACACAACGTTTGTTTTCTTGAACAACAAAAGAAAAAAAAGTCGGATTTGCAACACCACATAAAAACCCGCGCCTTTGGAAAAAAAGGTAGAGAGTCGTTTGGTATTGTAGGGTCGATGGATGGGCTGGCTATGTCTTTTCTTCACCCCTACCAATTCTACTTCCCATCCTGAATCAAACCACAATGCACATGTCTTCTCAACTCGCCGGTCGAAGGACAGATCATTGGAAACCAAAACGACTATTTTTCTCTTCACGAATATTGCTCTTTCAATTGCTTCAACACCTTTTTGGTATATAAAGGAAAATCTGCTTGCATCATCCAACCATAATACCCTGGTTCCATTTGAAAGACTTGCTCCACAGTTTTACCGCGGTGTTTACCAAAATTAAAAGAAGGCTCATTGTTGTCATTCAAAACAATATGACCGACAAGATCCACTTTTTTTCTACGTTCACTGGTTTGATGCAAGACTTCCATGTCATTCTGAACGGGGAGCCAATCTCCATTATCAGACGTCATTTTAACATCCTTATAGCGATCAATCATGGCATTCAAAACATCTGCCGTGGCAATTACATCTGGCATTGCCTCATGTGCATCTTCCAATGTTTTACCCGTATAAAAACGAAGTGCTGCTGATAAATTTCGAGGTTCCATCAAGTGAAACAGAACCTGCACATCAATCAAGTTTCTTCCTTCTACATCAAAGTCGATTCCCGCTCTTAAAAATTCTTCAGCCAGCAACGGTAAATCAAACTTGTTGGAATTGAATCCAGCCAAATCACAATCAAAAAGAAACTGATACAACTTTGGAGCAAACTCTCGAAAAGTGGGGGCGTTTCTGACATCCTCCGTATATATCCCATGAATCAAAGAAGATTCAATTGGGATCGGCATTTCAGGATTAAAAATCAACCGCTCTTGTCCTTCTGCTGGCATGCGATGTACTTGCCCATTTGGCATTACCTTGACAATCGCCAGCTCAACAATTCGATCCTTTCCAACATCCACACCTGTCGTTTCCAAATCGAAAAAGGCCAGTGGTTTTTTTAAATTAAATTGATATTTCATACACAAAAAATAGCCCCCGAAATGGGGGCCTTTTATTCATTATCCTTCTGCTGTGAGTTCCACATATTGGGACTTCTCATAGATCGTTCGATTCTCCTTGGCATCGTTCTCAAACTCTTTACCATTCACACCCCAAGAGATCTTTCTAAACTTATAATGGATACCCTCAACATAACCCATTCTCTCCAATTCTTTTCGAATTGTTTCCTTGGCATCCGATGCGCGTTGTTCAGCCAATTCTTGATTGCTCTTCTTGTTTGAACGTGGCACTTTAGAAGAAGACGCATAAATATCAATTTCAGTCAATCCTCTTTTTTCAATCAACAACGCTACTTCTTCGACAAATATTCCCATGTCTTCCAAATTAACCTTGAACATTCCATAGGTAAAGTAGTATTGGGTTGGCGCCAACTTCTCTTTTGCACCAGCAGGCTTTGGACGGGCTGCCAATCCTTGCTTTTCCGCCTTGGCAATTTTATCAGCCACTTCTTCCGCTTCTTTGGCAGCATCCTTGGCTTTTTTCTCTGCCTTCTTGGCTGCTTCACGTGCTTTCTTCTCTTCTTCCTCCTTGGCTTTCTTCGCTTCTTTCTCTGCCTTTTTCGCAGCCTTTGCTGCATCTTCTAATGCTTTAGCGTTGTCCGTTTTAACCGGCTTGGTTTGGGCTACATCATTCTTGGCTGGTTGCTTCTTCGTTACCGGGAAGATGTAAAACTCATGTTCCAAAGTCATAACACTTTCATCACAACAAGCTTCCACTGCAAACTCGTGCAAAACAGATTTATCTTGCATTACCTGCACTTTGTAATTGGCACATGGCGGCAATTTCATTTCAAACACTGCCGTTTCCAAATTGGCTTCTACTTTCAAATCTTCTCCTTCAGCCTTGGCCATTAATTTCAATCCTGCTGGCAATGTCTTGCCTGCCATCAACTGCACATTGCCTTTTAAGATAACTGGAGCTTCATTTGGATCACGAGCCAAAGTCACCTCGTAGATATCTTGCAAGCCCAATCCTCCAATCTTAGAAGAGGTAATGAATCCTTTTCTAGAAACGGGAATCGCTTGGAAATAATAATCATCGTCAGTAGTAGACAATGGATAACCAACGTTTACTGCATTGCCCAAAACTCCTTTTTTCTCAATGCGAGAAGAGAATAAATCATATCCTCCCATCGTGTTGTGACCTTCAGAGGAGAAATACAAGATCTTTCCATTTCCACCAATTGAAGGTGACAACTCATTGTATTTTGTATTCACCAACTCACCCAAATTTTCAGGCTCTGACCATTCTCCATTCTTTTGTAAAGTCGAACGATACAAATCAAATCCTCCCAATCCATTGGGACGATTGCTCGAGAAATAGATGGTTTTTCCGTCGGGTGTCACTGTCATGTCCATTTCTTGGAAAGACGAATTGATGGTGGAGCTCAATGGAATGGGATCAATCCATGTCTCACCGACCAAAAGCGACATTAAAAATTCAGAATCATCGCGTGGACCTCTGGCGATGAACAAAGTGTGCCCATCAGCAGAAACAGCACATACACGATCAGATACGCTTGCATTGATATTCAATAGTTCTGGAGCACCCCATTTGATACCTGCCCCTTTGAAACTCATGTACATGTCATCCAAATACTCCATGGTTTCTGGATCAACATATCTTGCATTACTCGAATCCGCACGCTCACGATTGGAACTAAAAAACAACATGCTCAAATCCTTTGGCGCTACCGCATTGAAGTCCTTGAACTCTGTATTAATTCCAGCTCCTAAGCTTACAATTTTATGGTTCTTTGGAGATTTCAATTGCAACTTGGCTTCCTCACACATCTCTTGTTGACGAGGAAGGTCAGCCATTAAAATATGTTTAGCTGGCAGTTTCGATTTCAATAATTCATAGGAATCCAAGGCATCTTCTGGCTTGTTATTCAGGTGTTGCGCTTTTGCCAAATAGGCCAAGGCTTCAAATGGCGCTAACTCCTCCGCATCATCATAAGGATCATAATTCTTTGAGAATTTACCAGAACCGCATGCCGTTTCCAAATGTTCCAACGCATCTTTTTTGTCCTTGGTTTGCAACAAGCACATTCCCAATTTGTAGTGATAATTGGCATTCAATGGCTTCTTCACCAAAAGTTTGGTCCACTCGATAACCGCTTGATCCCAGAGCTTCTCTTCAATCAAAGTGTTGGCTTCTTCGAAGCTAGCCGGAGACTCCTTTTGCGCTGTAGCGCCAAGAGCAACTACGGTCAAAATGATTGAAAATATGATTCTTTTTAAAATATCCATAAGGATTGTTTTTGTGTTAATTCACTCAAATATCGCGATTTACATCCCAATTTTCCAAATAATCTGCAACGCGTCTTACAAACATTCCACCCAAAGCACCGTCGACAATTCTGTGATCATAGCTGTGAGATAAGAACATCATGTGACGGATTCCAATAAAATCTCCAGCTGGAGTTTCGATTACCGCCGGCTTTTTGCGAATGGCACCAACAGCCAATATTGCTACTTGAGGTTGATTGATAATGGGGGTTCCCATCACGTTTCCAAACGAACCTACGTTGGTCAAGGTGTAGGTTCCACCTTGAATTTCGTCGGGAGAAAGTTTGTTGTTTCTAGCGCGATCAGCCAAGTCATTTACCTTCTTGGCTATACCCACTAAATTCAATTGATCCGCATTTTTGATAACGGGTACAATCAAGTTTCCTGAAGGCAATGCTGTTGCCATACCGATATTGATATCCCCGCGTAAAATAATTTTATCACCATCCACTGAAGCGTTGACTCCAGGGAAATCTTTGATAGCCTTGGCTACTGCTTCGATAAATATAGGCGTAAATGTCAATTTTGTTTTTTCTTTCGTCTCAAAACTCTTCTTCACTTTCTCTCTCCACATCACCACATTGGTCATATCTGCCTCCACATAACTGGTTACGTGAGGAGACACATGTTTGCTCATGACCATGTGATCCGCAATCAACTTGCGCATACGGTCCATTTGAACAATCTCATCATTACCATTCACACTGATCGAAGCTTTCTTAGGTGCTTCCTTAGCAGGAGCTGCTTCAGGAGCTGGCGCGCTAGGAGCAGTTGCTACAGGGGCTGGTGCACTAACCGCTGGCTTCTGACCACGGGTAGATAAATAGTTTTTCAAATCATCCTTGGTGACACGTCCACCTTGCCCAGTTCCTGGAATTGCATCCAATTCTGCCTGAGTAATCCCTTCTGACTTGGCCATATTTTTCACCAAAGGAGAATAAAAGCGATCGCCAGAAACAATTGGTGCAGACGCTTCAGCAGCTGGAACAAAAGGAATATCAGCCATAGGGACTGCTGCTGGTGCAGTGGTTGCAGCAACAGGAGCTACCGCAACTACAGGTGCTTCAGCCGCGCCGGTTTGAATGATGGCAATGGGCTGACCCACTTGCACAACATCACCTTCTTTGACCAAGCATTTCAACAAGACTCCATCTTCTGGAGATGGGACCTCACTGTCTACCTTATCAGTAGCAATTTCAATTATAGGCTCGTCGGCTTTGACAGCCTCGCCTTCGCTTTTTACCCACTTGATAATGGTTGCTTCCGCAACACTCTCTCCCATTTTGGGAAGTAGTAATTCAATCTGTGCCATAAGTTGTGTGCAAAAATAAGCAAAATCAGACCCCAAAGGGCGAATAATTATTCGCCCAGAGAACCTACCAAGAGCCAATGATCACTCGCCCCTAGAACCAATTCAAGGACGAACAATTATTCGCCTAGATTGCCCTCTGAGGAATAGAGCCTCATCTTCCGATGTGGAATTTCATCCTCCAAATACTCCTCTCCTTCTGCAACAAATCCAAATGATTGATAAAATTGGAGTAGATACGATTGCGCTGAAATGCATATTTGATTCACACCAAATTTCTTTTGGGTCTGCTCAATTGCAATTTGCATCAATTCTTTTCCCCATCCCATTCCTCGAACGGAAGAGGACGTGACAACTCGTCCAATAGCGGCTTCAGAATAACTGACACCCGGGGGAACCAGCCGCGCATAAGCCACCAACTCTTCTCCGCTCTCCATCAAAATATGATACGAGACAACATCCTTTCCATCAGGATCTTGATAGGGACAATTTTGTTCCACTACAAAAACCTGCGCCCGCAATGCCAATACCCTGTGCCATTCCAAGGCGGTCATTTCAGACATTTTTAGCAATCGGAAATTTTTCATCCGTACGAAGGTAATCCAATGGCCTATTTTTGCGCCATGAATTACTTATCAGTCGAAAATCTTTCCAAACGTTTCGGCGTTCGTCAACTTTTTCAAAATCTTCAATTCGGTATCGAAAAAGGTCAGAAAGTAGCGCTACTCGCCCGCAATGGATCAGGAAAAACGACCTTGATGAATATCCTTTTTGGAAAAGACTCTCCCGATGATGGAAAAGTAATTTACAACAAAGAAGTTCGTGTTAGCTACCTCGAACAAAATCCTTTTCTCGACCCCAAAAAGTCGATTCTTGAAAATGTGCTTTTGTCGCAAAACCATATGAGCAAAGCGATTGCGGCCTATGAAGAAGCATTAGCCAACGACCTTCCATTGGATCAACCCATGGCTGAAATGGATGCGAGCGGAGCCTGGGAATACGAGGCCAAAATGAAACAAATTCTAGGCGCCTTGGAATTGCACCAATGGAATACGCCTGCTGGACAGCTCAGTGGAGGCCAGCAAAGACGCGTTGCATTGGCAAAAGTGTTGGTGGAAGAACCTGACTTTTTATTGCTCGATGAGCCAACCAATCACTTGGACTTAGACATGATTGAATGGCTGGAGAAATTCTTGACGCAATCTCACATGACCCTTTTCATGGTGACGCATGATCGCTACTTTTTGGAAAACATCACCGATGAAATCCTCGAATTAGAAAATGGTCAATTGTACAAGTACAAAGGAAATTTCAGCTATTACTTGGAGAAAAAAGCAGAGAGAGAGGCACTCGAACAAGCCACACAAGACAAGCAGATGAACCTCTTTCGTCGAGAGCTTGTGTGGGCACGTACAATGCCTAGAGCACGCACGGTGAAAAGCAAGAGCCGGATGGATCGCTTCAACGAACTGAAAGAATCGATAAGAAAAAATCCAGATGCCGCGGAGCTTTCACCAGAGATTAACATGAGCAGATTGGGAAGTAAGATTGTCGAGTTTCATCGCGTTAAAAAACATTGGGGAGAGAAAAAAGTACTCAATGGCTGGGATTATGTTTTTAAAACCGGCGAACGCGTAGGCTTGGTAGGACCCAATGGGGCGGGAAAAACCACCCTGCTCAAATTGATGACCCTCAGCGAAGAACCAGATGGAGGGAAAGTGATTGTCGGAGATACCGTTGTCATGGGGTACTACCGCCAAAACATGGAAATTCTCAAACCAGGTCAGCGACTGATAGAGGCTGTAAGAGATATTGCTGAATTCATTCCTCTGACCAAGGGCAGAACCATCACTGCAGCGCAGATGTTAGAGCGATTCTTATTCCCAAAATCCATGCACTTCAATTATGTGGATTCCCTGAGCGGTGGGGAGAGAAAGCGTTTGCAACTGCTACTCATCTTGATGAAAAATCCCAACTTCCTCATATTGGATGAGCCCACCAATGATCTGGATGTCTTTACCCTCGCCGCCTTAGAAGAATATTTGCAATCGTATCCCGGCTGCTTGGTTATTGTTTCGCATGATCGTTACTTCTTGGACAAACTCGTCGACCACCTATTTGTTCTCGATGGAGAGGGTAATGTCCGTGATATTTTGGGATCCTACCAGCAGTTCCGTGATGACCAAGACAACATTGCCCTGGAAAATAAAAAAGCTGCAAGCAAAGCAGAGATCAAGGAAGATGCTTCAAAGGATGGAGGGCAAAAAAAACTAAGTTTCAAAGAGAAATACGAATGGGAGCAAATCGAAAAACGCATGCCCGAATTGGAACTTCAAAAGTCGAAATTGGAATCTGAGTTACAAACAGTACTCGACCAACATGATCGATTAATGTCCGTCTCAGAAGCCCTTTCCAAGGTAATAGAAGAGCTGAATAACCTTGAGATGCGTTGGTTAGAACTTTCTGAAAAAATATAGACCGCTCCGTTTTATCTGACCTTATCTTTACCCGCGAATTTGCAGAAAAGTAAAGCATGAGTTCAGATCAATTTTTGGGAAATGCCGATATCCAGACGATAGACGCATTGTATCAACAATACAAGCAAGACCCCGATAGCTTGGACATCTCTTGGAAAAGATTCTTTGAGGGATTTGAGTTCCAAAACGAGAGCTATCCAGTTCTTCCGGATGGCAGCCGCATGAATGCGGTAACCTCCAAGGAATTTAAGGTTATCAGCCTCATCAACGCCTACCGAACACGAGGACATTTGTTCACCAAAACCAATCCGGTTCGTGAACGCAGAAAATACAGCCCAACTTTGGCCATTGAGAATTTTGGTCTGACTGCCGCTGATTTGGAAGAAACTTTCCATGCTGGAACCGATATCGGAATTGGCGATGCTAAATTGAAGGATATCATTGCACATTTGGAAAACTCTTATTGCCAAAGCATTGGTGTGGAGTTCATGTATATCCGTGAGCCAGAACGTGTAGAATGGTTGCGCTCCAAGTTTGAAGCAGTAAACAAACCCAAATACTCCAGAGAAGAAAAGAAGAACATTTTTGAAATGACTTCGAAAGCTTCTTTGTTCGAGCAATACATCCACAAGAAATTCGTGGGTCAAAAACGTTTTAGCGTCGAAGGTTGCGAAGCGGTGGTTCCAGCAATGGATTACCTCGTGAAAAAAGGCGCTGAAATGGGGGTCGAAGAATTTGTTATCGGTATGGCCCACCGTGGACGATTGAATATCTTGACAAACATCCTTGAAAAACCACAAGAAGAAGTTTTTCGTGAATTCGCCGGCGTTGAATTTGAAGGCAACATGGATGGTGACGTAAAATACCACCTTGGATATTCACGAGACATTACGGTGAATGGACACAACGTTCACGTAACCCTTTGCCCTAACCCTTCCCACTTGGAAGCGGTAAACCCCGTTGTCGAAGGATTGACACGTGCCAAAATCGACCATTACATCCATGACGAAAAGAAAATCGTCCCCATCTTGATTCATGGCGATGCGGCCATTGCAGGCCAAGGTATCGTATACGAAGTGGTGCAAATGGCGTTGCTTGACGGATATAGAACTGGAGGTACAATTCATATTGTTACCAACAACCAAGTGGGCTTTACCACCAATTATTTGGATGCACGTTCTTCTACCTACTGTACTGACGTGGCCAAGACAACTTTGTGTCCTGTATTTCATGTGAATGCCGATGATGTAGAAGCCGTTATTACAGCCATGCAATGGGCCTTGGAGTACCGTGAAAAGTACAACATGGATATTTTCATTGACTTGTTGGGATATCGCAAATACGGACACAATGAAGGCGACGAGCCCAAATTTACCCAGCCATCTTTGTACAAACAAATTGCATCACATTTGAGTCTTCGTGAGTTGTATTTAAAGCAACTAACACAAGAAGGAAATATCACAGAAGAAGAAGCAGAAACGATTCGCAAATCTTTTGAAGGTCATTTGGATATTAGTTTAGAAAAAGCCAAAACCAAAAGTGTAGCTTACGTCAAACATTTCTTGGAAGAGACATGGAAAGACGTAAGATTCGCAACATCGGAAGATTTTGAATCTGCACCCAAAACTGCTGTTGCCGAAAAAAAATTAAAAGACTTAGGCATCAAAATGTCTACGCTCCCCAGTGGAGAAAAGCTCTTTAGAAAAACAGAAAAAGTTTTTGAAGATCGCATCAACATGATCAAGAATGATCAGTTGGATTGGGCGATGGGAGAGCTTTTGGCATACGCTACTCTCTTAGAAGAAGGTCATCCCATTCGTATTTCCGGTCAAGATGTTGAACGCGGAACTTTCTCTCACCGTCATGCGGTGGTGAAGACTGATGAAGACCAAGAAAAAGAATTTATCCCACTCAATTTACTCTCAGACAAACAAGCTCCATTGCGCATTTTCAACTCTTTGTTGAGTGAATATGGTGTGTTGGGTTATGATTATGGTTATGCATTTGGAACTCCCAATGGATTGACCATTTGGGAAGCGCAATTTGGTGATTTCAACAACGGAGCGCAAATCATGATTGACCAATTCATCAGTGCCGCTGAAGACAAGTGGGGAAGCATGAATGGCTTGGTTATGTTCTTGCCACACGGTTATGAAGGCCAAGGTTCTGAGCACAGCTCAGGTCGTATGGAGAGATTCTTACAATTGTGCGCTGAAGAAAATATGCAAGTATGTGACATCACGACACCCGCTAATTTCTTCCATTTGTTGCGTAAACAAGTGAAGCAACCTTTCCGCAAACCATTGATTGTTTTCACACCCAAAAAATTGTTGCGTCATCCAAAAGCGGTTAGCAGCTTGAAAGATATGGCCAAAGGGACTTTCGAAATGGTCATGGATGACAATGCTGTGGACAAGAAGAAAGTGAAAAAAGTGGTTCTTTGTACTGGAAAGATGTACTATGAAATGTGTGAAGAGCGTGAAACGAGAAAAGTGAAAGACATGGCATTTGTACGTTTGGAACAACTATACCCATTCCCACAAAAGGCATTGGACAAAGTATTGAAAGGGTACGGAAAAAATGTCGAATTGATTTGGGCACAAGAAGAGCCAGAAAACATGGGAGCTTGGAGCTTTATCATGCGCATGATGAGAAAAACCAACATCGATGTAGTCGCCTACCCAGCACAAGCCTCTCCAGCTGCTGGATCCAGTAAAATGCACGAACTCAGGATGAAGCAGGTCATGGACCAACTCTTCCAATAAATTTATAAAAAGACCGGACTTCCGGTCTTTTTTTTGACACCTTGTTTTGTAATTGCTGAACTATCTTTACGACACAATTTAGATTCGTGTCGAACGCACCATTTTACAATCGTTACTACGATTGGATTCAAGAAAAAAATATTTCGGAGACTCTGTCTGCTGAAGGTGCCAAATTACGCCTTCGAGGAATAGTTGGCTCCGCAAAAGCATTGATCGCCAATGCCATTTCCAACAGCAACAACAAAACGCATGTATTTGTCCTAGAAGACAAAGAAAAAGCAGCCTACTTTTTAAATGATCTGGAAAACATCCAGAACTATCAAAAAGAATCTTTGGAGCAAAAGAACATCCTCTTCTTTCCAAGAAGTGCCCGTGTTCCATATCAAGTAGAGACGGTTGACAATGCCAATGTCGCCATGCGAACAGAGGTCTTGAATAGCATCCGTAAAAAACCACAGGGGCAATGGGTAGTCACTTATCCCGAAGCTATCGCTGAAAAAGTGATCGGTTTATCCTCCTTAGAACAAAAGACTTTTGAAGTTGAAATTGGAACAACTTTGAACCCTGAAATTGTCGACGAAATTTTTCAGGAGTACAACTTCCACAAGGTTGACTTCGTGTATGAACCCGGACAATATGCCGTTCGTGGTGGCATCATTGATGTCTTTTCTTTTTCATACGATCACCCCTATCGAATCGAGCTCTTTGGCGAAACCATAGACAGTATTCGAAAGTTTGACCCCGTTGATCAGCTCAGCTCAGGGATGATGCAACGTGCCACGATTGTCCCCAATGTGCAAGATGAAGGGCAAATCGAATCCACCATCAACTTTTTAGAGTTCGTTCCCAACGACGCAATTTTCTGGGCCATTGAATGTACAAACGCCCCTGAGATTCTGGAAAAGGAACTTGAAAGAGCCATTGTTCAATTTGACAAATTGGGTGGTGTGATCAAACACAAATCACCCGAAGAACTATACGCCCATAGCACCGATTGGTACCGACTTTTAAAATCCAGAAGACTCATTGAAATGGGCCCTACGGCACTTTTTATCGAAGCTCCTGGTGTTGAGTTTCAAATGACACCGCAACCCTCGTTCAGTAAAAACTTTGATTTACTGAGTCAGCATATCATTCAAAAATCAAAAGAAGATTACGATCAAGTAGTGTCAGCAGGTCAAGCCAAACAATTGGAACGCTTGCACCAAATTTTTGAGGACAAACAAATTGTCGTTCAATACACCCCACACCTAATTGAACTCAGTGAAGGTTTTGTCGACAACGAACAAAAAGTAGCCCTTTACACCGATCACCAAATCTTCGAGAGATACCACCGTTTCCGGTTAAAAGAAGGTTTTCAAAAAAGCAAAGAAGCTTTGACACTCAAAGAAATTTTGTCTTTGCAACCGGGTGATTTTGTGGTGCACATTGATCACGGTGTGGGTCAATTTGCGGGACTTCAAAAAATTGATGTCAATGGCAAAGAGCAAGAGGCCATTCGTTTGGTCTACAAAGGTGGTGACACCTTGTATGTGAGCATTCACAGCTTGCACCGAATCAGTAAATTCAGCGGAAAAGATGGCACGGCACCCACCATGGACCGACTGGGAAGTCCTGCTTGGCAGAACCTAAAAAACAAAACCAAGGCGCGCGTCAAAACCATCGCTTTTGATTTGATCAAATTATACGCGAAAAGAAAAACCACCAAAGGCTTTGCCTTCATGCCCGATGGCTACATGCAAATGGAATTAGAAGCTTCTTTCATGTATGAAGACACACCCGATCAAGCCAAGGCCATTACTGCGGTAAAACAAGACATGGAATCGCAAGCGCCTATGGATCGATTGGTATGCGGCGATGTTGGATTTGGAAAAACAGAAGTCGCCATGCGTGCAGCATTCAAAGCCGCAACAGATGGAAAACAGGTCGCGGTGCTGGTTCCAACAACGATTTTGGCTTTGCAACATCACAAAAGTTTCGCGAATAGATTCAAAGATTTTCCAGTCACTGTCGATCACATCAGTCGATTCAAATCTACCAAAGAGAAAAAAGCCACCTTGGAAAAATTGTCCAAAGGCCAAATTGATATATTGATTGGAACGCATTCCATCATCGGGAAAGATGTGAAATTCAAAGATCTTGGATTACTGATTATCGACGAAGAACAGAAATTTGGAGTTGCAGCAAAAGACAAATTAAAAACAATGAAGGCCAATGTGGATACACTCACATTAACGGCCACTCCAATTCCAAGAACTTTACAATTCTCATTGATGGGAGCGCGTGATTTGAGTATCATTCAAACTCCTCCTCCCAACCGACATCCTATTCATACCCAAATCATCACATTGGATGAAGAAGCCATCCGCGATGCCATTAGTTACGAAATTCAAAGAGGTGGCCAGGTTTTCTTCATCAATAATCGCATTCAAAATCTGCAAGAAGTTGCAGGTATGATACAACGACTCTGCCCAGATGCTCGAGTAGGAATAGGCCATGGCCAAATGAAAAGTGATCAACTGGAAGAAGTCATGACCAATTTTATTGAGGGCGCCTTTGATGTTTTGGTCAGTACTTCCATTGTAGAAAGTGGTATTGATATTTCCAATGCCAACACCATTATCATCAACAATGCTCACCAATTTGGCATGAGCGATTTGCATCAATTACGCGGAAGAGTAGGACGAAATAACAAACGAGCTTTTTGCTATTTGATTTCTCCGCCCATACACTCCATGCCCGATGATACCAGAAAAAGATTAACGGCCATTGAACAATTCAGTGACCTCGGAAGTGGCCTGCACATTGCCATGCGCGACCTTGACATCCGAGGTGCCGGCGATCTTTTGGGAGGCGATCAAAGTGGCTTCATCAATGAAATGGGATTGGAAACCTACCAAAAGATTTTGTCCGAAGCTTTGGAAGAATTGAAGCAGGAACATTTTCAAGAACTCTATCAAGAAGAGTTGGATCGGGTATCCAAATTTGTAAAAGAAACAACCCTCGAAACAGATTTGGAATTACACATTCCAGATGACTATGTCAACGACATCACGGAGCGAATAGCCTTGTACAAAGCGATGGACGATCTGGAGAATGAAACCCAAATGGAAACATTTATTAAAAATTTAATGGATCGATTTGGTCCCATCCCAGCTCCTACAGAAGCGCTCATCAATACCATGCGTATTCGATGGACAGCAAATGCGCTGGGAATGGAAAAGCTGATCATGAAAAGTGGCAAAATGATTGCCTATTTTATTTCCAAGGAAGATTCTCCTTTTTACCAAAGCGAAGCGTTTACCAAGGTTTTGGAATTCCTTAAAAAGAATAGCCAAGAAGTAAAAATGTACGAAAAGGACGGGTCTTTGAGAATGAGTTTCCAAAACATCACCTCTGTCGACAAAGCGCTGAAATGGCTGCAAAAGATAGATTCACCCTTTTCAGTGTAAATTCGCAAAAAACTAATAACATGATCATAGTCACCGGTGCAGCAGGATTCATTGCCTCCGCTTTAGTAGCGAGGTTGAACGAACTGCGTTACTTTGATTTGGTGCTGGTAGATGACTTTTCAAGAGAAGATAGAAAAGTGAATTATGAAACCAAAAAATTCACCGCACTCTTAGACAGAAAAGAACTCTTTCAGTTCATCGAAAAAAATGAAAATCAAATCGATTTTATTTTTCATCTCGGCGCAAGAACAGATACCACAGAATTCAATAAGGCCATTTTTGACGAGCTCAACGTCGCATACTCAAAACAAGTTTGGAATCTTTGTGTGAAATACGCAATTCCGATGCTTTATGCTTCATCCGCTGCGACCTATGGTGATGGAAGTCTCGGTTACAATGATGATCATGACGTCATCCCATCATTAAAACCACTCAATCCATATGGTGATTCTAAAAACGACTTTGATAAATGGGTTTTGCAACAAAACACAACTCCCTTTTTCTGGGCTGGTTTAAAGTTTTTCAATGTATACGGACCCAATGAGTATCACAAAGGACGAATGGCTTCAGTTGTTTGGCATTCATTCAACCAAATCAAAGCCAATGGCGAAATGAAACTATTTCGTTCCCACAATCCCGCCTATACGGATGGTGGACAAATGCGTGATTTCGTTTACGTGAAAGATGTTGCCAATGTATGTGTCTGGTTGATGGAAGAAAGAAAACAATCTGGGATTTTCAACCTCGGAAGTGGAAAGGCGAGAACATTTTTGGACTTGACCAAAAATACTTTTCAAGCAATGGGCAAAGAAGAGAACATTTCGTTTATCGACACACCCGTTGACATCAGGGATAAATACCAATATTTCACCGAAGCCAATATGAATAAACTCCTTCAAGCTGGTTATCCCCATGGATTCCACTCTTTGGAGGAAGGCGTTAACGATTACGTCAAAAATTACCTTTTACAAAATCTAAAAATTTATTAAGCCATGTCTAAAATTGTATACGTAACAAGAAGAGAAAGATTCAATGCTGCCCACAAGTTGTGGCATGAGGAGTGGAGTGCCGAAAAAAATCTAGAGATCTTTGGAAAATGCTCCAATCCCAATTGGCATGGACACAACTACGAACTTTTCGTAACCATAAAAGGAGCTCTTAAAGAAGAGACAGGATTTTGTATGGATTTAAAAGTTCTCAGTACCATCATCAGAACAAAAGTTACTGATGTTATTGACCATAGAAATTTAAATTTAGACATTCCGTGGTTGGCTGGAATGAAAACCTCAACAGAAAATCTAGCTGTCGTCATTTGGGAAAGAATTGAGCAAGAAATTAAACAGTCAGGTTGCCAATTGCACTGCGTCAAATTATACGAAACTGAAAACAATTACGTCGAGTATTATGGCGGAGAATAACATGGAAGCGGCAGTTAAGACTATCTTGAATGCAATCGGTGAAGATCCCAATCGTGAAGGGTTGATTAAAACGCCAGAAAGAGTTTCCAAAGCGTACGAATTTCTAACGCAAGGGTATCAACAAGACGCCACTGAAGTTTTGCGTTCGGCCATGTTTGCGGAATCCTATTCTGAAATGGTTTTGGTGAAAGACATCGAAGTTTATTCCTTGTGTGAGCACCACCTGCTACCCTTTTTTGGCAAAGCGCATATTGCCTACATTCCCAACGGAACCATTGTAGGATTGAGCAAACTACCCCGTGTTGTAGATGTTTTTGCGAGACGCCTTCAAGTGCAAGAGCGATTGACCATTGAAATCAGAGATTGCATTCAAGAAACACTGAATCCTGTCGGAGTAGCTGTTGTGATCGAGTGTCAGCACTTGTGCATGCAAATGCGTGGAGTGAATAAACAAAATTCGTTAACAACCACCTCTGCCTTCAGTGGAGCCTTCTTGAATGATGATAAATCTCGAAAAGAATTTATACATTTGATAGCAAATAAATTAAAATAACAATGAACACACCCGATTTCCAAAGAGACTACTCCATTGATGAGATTAGCTCTGCCAGCAGTGTTAAAGCATTTATGAACCGTGTTTTCGGATTGATGTCTGTAGCACTTTTAATTTCTGGATTCACTGCATTTCAATTTTCAGAAACTATGCTCAATATGTTGATGAGCGGCGGAACTTTGATGATGTATGCATTAATGTTTTCTCCTTTCATTTTCATCCTGGTCATGAATTTTGGATTCAATAAATTGAGTCCAATGGCTTTGACATTGACATTCATTGGATTTTCAATTGTCATGGGAATGAGTTTGAGTACAATCTTTTTAATTTACGACTTCGGAACCATTGCTAAAGTTTTCTTCATTACCGCTGGTTTGTTTGGAACAATGGCCATCTTAGGATTCACCACTTCCACAGACCTCTCTAAAATGGGCACTTTATTGATGATGGCTCTAATCGGAATGATCATCGCTTCTGTCGTCAATTGGTTCATGCACAGCAGCCAATTGGACTACATTATCAGCTGCGTTGGTGTACTGGTATTCACGGGGCTCACCGCTTATGATGTTCAACGTCTCAAAAGAATCGGAATGGGTATCGAGTACGGCACTGCAACGGCATCCAAACTTGCTGTCATGGGTGCACTTTCATTGTATCTTGATTTCATCAATCTTTTCATGTATTTGTTGCGTGTTTTCGGAAACAATCGCGACTAAAAGTTTCGTTCCTATCTTTAAACCCGCCACGAGGCGGGTTTTTTTTTGCCATGCATACATTTTTTTGTCACATACCTTATTCACAAGAACGCGGGATTGGCATCATCGCCAGTGGTGTAGATGATTGCTTTGTATTTTCTGACAAAATAGAAATACAAGAATGGCAACTATTGGGAGCTTGGATTGAAAAGAACAAAGGGAAATGGATTCTTTCGATTTCAAGCTTTGAAAGCGGTTTTTGTTTCTTACAAATTCCCGCTACTACAGAAGATTTAACGCAAGCGCCAAAAGGCATTTGGGTAATTCCAAAAGAAATTGAATGTTACCATTCCGAGCAAAAAAAACCGTTAATCGGTGAGCAACACCAAGCTGATTTTACTGGAGTTCAAAGTGAAGATGAATATATAGCAGCACTGCAAAAAATTAATTTTCATTTGCACCGAGGGGACATATACGAAACCAATTATTGCACTTCATTATTAGGGCAATTAAATTGGGAATCACCATACGAGATTTGGAAATATCTATATGCGCAAAATCCCACACCATTTGGTGTATACTGGGAGTGGGATGATCACTATTTGTTGTGCTTGTCTCCAGAGAGATTTATTCAAAAAATAGGAAGTCGACTTATCTCTCAACCCATCAAAGGAACCATCAAAAGAGGAAAGGACGCCACTGAAGATGAACAATTAAAAAACATCCTTCAAAATCATCCCAAGGAACGAAATGAAAACGTCATGATTGTTGATCTCGTGAGAAATGACATGAGTAAAATTGCGGAAAAAGCGAGTGTCACTGTCAGTGAATTGTGTGCGATATATTCGTTCCCCAAGATCCATCACATGATTTCCACCGTAGAAAGTCAGATCAATGCATCAACCAAAATAGAAGACATTTTTGAAGCACTTTTCCCAATGGGCTCAATGACCGGCGTCCCCAAAAAAAGGGCCGTCGAATTGATGCATGGTCTCGAATCATCAGCCCGAGGATGGTACAGTGGAAGTGTAGGATATATTGAGCCCAATGGGAACTTTGATTTCAATGTCATCATCAGAAGTATCCATTACAACAAGCGAATGAAATTGGGTAAAATTGGGATCGGAAGTGCCATCACGCTTCAGTCAAACATGGAATCTGAGTGGAGGGAATGTTGGCTCAAAGCACAATCTTTATTACAACCATTGTCCAAATGATTTTTCTACTCAAACAAAATCTCACCCGTCTCATTGGAACGGAAAAAGCCAAATTCATTGTTGGCGTGAGTGGCGGCAGAGATAGTATGGCACTTTTGACTGCTATGGTTCAATTGGGATTGGATGTTACAGCCATTCACATCAACTACCAACTGAGAGAAGAAAGTAGTCTTTTGGATGAAACCTATGTAAATGATTATTGCACCCAACTGATGTGTCCATTGATCATTCATCGCGTAGAAAAAGAATCCAATTCGGGAAATACGCAAGATTGGGCACGAAAAATCAGATTCGATTTTTTTGAAAAAGTGCAACATGAAATCAACGCAGATTGGATTGTATTGGCGCACCACCTGCAAGACTTGCAAGAAAGTCAATGGCTCAAATTCCTTCGTCACAGCATAGAAGGCCTTCAAGGCATGGAGGAAAAAAGCGGAAGATTGATTCGACCCATGTTGCACATCAATCGAACTGAAATTGAAAATTTTGTTCAAGAAAACAAAATTCCATTTCGAGATGATCAAAGCAATTTTGAAAACAAATACAATAGAAATTGGTTGAGGAATGCGTTTATTCCAGAAATCAAAAAAAGATTTCCAACATCCGACCAAGCCATCATTGATTTTCAAAAAAACATGACATCACAGAATGATTGGCTATCCTGGTTTACTGACCATTGGATAAAGGAAAACGTGATGAGAATGGACGACAAACAATTCCTTCCCTTGGCATCCATTCCCACATCGCTGCCCGCAGAATGGATTTTATATCGATGGTTGAAGCCACTTGGTTTTTCGTCCAAAATGATGGATAAAATTGCCTGCCTTCCTCAAATGCCAAGAAGTACTTTTTTTTCAAGTCAAAATCACGTGATTACCTTCGACCAAAATCAATGGGTAATCTCCAATCGAGAAGAACAACCATTTGAAAAATGGCAGGGACAAGAACTTCCCAAGGAATTTGAATACGCTGGAGAAAGTTGGGAATTTGAACTGCAAGAACATGCAGACCCTTCTTTTTATGGTCAAGTTGGAATTCATCAATTGGATTTCAATACGATTCAACCGCCTTTTGAAATTCGCTTTTGGGAAAATGGAGATGTCTTTCAACCGCTTGGAATGACCGGTCAAATGAACGTATCCGATTTTTTAACCCAAAGAAAAGTTGCTTCTTATTACAAAAGACAAATTCTCGTATTTACTGCGCAAAACAAAATCGCGGCTATTTTAGGATGGCAAATTGCTGATTGGTGCAAGATTCAACAACATTCAGCATCCGTTCTTGTCATTCGTCAATCGCTCCCGATATCTGATCCATCACTTTTGTAATCAAACCCGAGTCGAAACCTTTCCCAAAAAGAAATCGCATTACTTTAAATTTTCGCTTTAAAGGAGGATCCTTTAATTGCTTCCATTTTTGCCTCGCCAATTGTTGCAGAATTTCATATTCCTCTTCATCGGGAATCTGACGAATGGCCAATTCTATCAACGGTTTGGATACACCTTTTAGCGCCAATCCCTGTTTGATTTTCCGCTTACCCCAATTTTTAAAACGGTAATGATCATTGGCATAAGCCTTGGCATAACGCTCCTCATTTAAAAGATTTTCCTCTATGAGCAGCGCAAGCATTTGCTGGACAATTTCAGTGGGCAAATCCCATTGATAGAGCTTCTTCTTGACATCTGAATGACAATGCTCTGCCCGATCACAATACTGCTTGATTTTGAGCCATTCCTTTGAAAATCCAACGAATCCTGAAGCCATGTTACAAATTAACCATTTTTTCTCCCTAGTTTGCTATTTTTGTCCCACTTAGAACTAAGTGATGAAAGAACAATTGATTGAACAACTAACGGCAGCATTGCAATCAGAGGACATCATGTCCGTTCGCGATGCTGTTCGTGGCATCCGTAACCAATGGAAATCCGAAACGGTGAAAGAACGCCAATTGCAATTGGAAGCCTTCAAAGCTTCCGAGCCAGAGCAAACCCTTGAGTTTATTTACGTACCCCATGAAAAAGAGGGTATGTTTCAAGACTTGTGTAAACAATATGAGGATCGCATCGAGGAGGCGGGAAAAATATTGGCCGCTGAAAGACAAAAAAACTTCGACGCCAAAATGCTCGTCATTGCTGATTTCCAAAAATTGATTCAAGAAGAAGAAAATGTGGGAAAGGCATTTGTTTGGCACAAAGAATTGCGTGAACGCTGGGACAGCATCGGTGATGTCCCTGGAGACAAATACCACGAAATTCAAGAAAATTGGCAACGCCTCAATCATGCGTTTTTCTACAACATCAATATCTACAAAGAGCTTCAAGCGCATGACCTAAAAGTCAATCAAAAGAGCAAAGAAGCCCTCATTGAAGAAGCAAAAACATTGGCCTCCATTGAGAGTATCAATGATTTGGAAATGATGGTGAAAAAACTTCAAAGAGAATTCGTCAACATTGGCCCAAGTCCAAAAGAAACCTATAAAGAAACAGGAGATACATTCTTTGGAATCTTGAGAGAAGCTCAATTGCGCATTCAAGCGCATTACGACGCCATCCAACAAGAAGCAGATGCTAATTTGGCCATCAAGCATGCCTTGATTATCAAAACCAAAGAAATTCTTGCCATGGATTTCAACCAACCCAATGCTTGGAACAAATGGACCGATGAAATCATCAAGCTACAAGAAGAATGGAAAAATGTAGGTTGGACCCGTAAAAAAGAAAACGAAGAAACCTGGTTGGAATTCCGTGGATTGTGCGATGCTTTTTTTGCAAAAAGAAACGCCTATTTCGAAGAAAGAAAATCGGTTCAAAAAGAAAACCACAAGAAAAAAGAAGAGATTATTGCCAAAGCCAAGAGCTTTCAAGAGAGTTCTGAATGGAAAAAAACCACAGAAGAATTAAAGAAGCTTCAAGAGCAATGGAAAAGTGCTGGAAACGCAGAACCCAAAGATGAAAACAAACTTTGGCAAAGATTCCGCGCTGCCTGTGATCATTTCTTCAATCGAAAAAAAGAACACTTCGAAGGGATGTCTGGTCAACAAGAAGAAAACTTGAGATTAAAACTTGCCTTATTAGAAGAAGCGGAAGGATACGCATTAACAGGAAACAAAGGGGCAGATCTTGGATTCTTAAAAAGCCTATCCGACCGTTGGAAGGGAATTGGCCATGTACCAAAAGAAAATGTAAATGACGTCAGCAAACGATACAATGATGCTTTGGATAAATTGTACGGAGGTGTAAATGCCAACCGACAAGAGAAAAACATTACACAATACAAATCGCGCGTTGAAAATCTAAAGTCACAAGGTGGCGGCAACGTTATCAAACGAGAGCGCAGTCTATT